>CANQUZ010000009.1 GCA_947627165.1 uncultured Roseburia sp. | reverse complement strand
GTCGTTTTCATTGGAAAGCCCTAACTCCTCCGAAATATGTTCCACGTCTTTTTTTCTCAGACGCTCCAAAAACTGATGGAAATCTTTGATTGTTACAGTCTCTTCCGGTTTCTTTTTTACTTTTCGGACGATTTCCGTGATATATTCCCCCATGATGATTAAATATTTTACCCGGTGTTCTCCCATATACATCGCCTGGAATACGCCAAGCTGTTTTTCCACGAGTTCTTCCATCTGCAGTTCGTACTGAGCGAGGTTGCTGCTCTTTTTTGCCAGCTGCTCCTGCATCCGTATCGCGCCGATGCTCAAATGCTGCGTCGTTACCACCTTCCCCTTTGAAAAGATGGTAATCTGCAGGCTGTTGCCGCTCACATCCACGACTGCCGCGCCCTTCTCCGTCAGTTCCTCAAAGCGGTCCCGCATGGCGATGGATTTGTAGCTGATAAACCGCTGCTCCGCGTTGCTTAAGACGCGGACACCTATGCCCGTCCTGATTTTAATCTGATCCAAAACAAACAGTTCATTGTCAGCATCCCGCAACGCTAAAGCGGCGCAGGCTTCGTAGTGATCCACCCGGTATCCTTCCATAATGGAAACAAACTCCCCGAGCGTGTCGCAGAGTTTTTCTACCAGATCAGAGCCGATGCTTCCTTTCGTGTACGTATCTCTCCCAAGCCCGATCCTTGTCCGGACATAGTCAATCTGCCTGATTTTCCTCTTCGCAGAGATTTCAAAGATCTTTAAACTCACTTCATACGAGCCGATATAAATCGCCCCAAAGGTGTGAAGCCCCATATCCTTCCCCCCTGTTCCCAAATTTCTATGTGAAGAAAACGCCGGTGAGTGCGTTTTCTCAGATTGTTTCGGTTCTTCCCAGCAGATAGCTGACAAACTGCTGCGCAGTTCTGCCGGAAAGGCCTCCGTGCGATAATTCCCATCGATTGGCTTCCGCCAAAAGTTCCTGCTCTTCCATGGCGATCCCATTTCGCTCCGCCAAGGTTTTTACGATCTGCTGAAACTCCTTCTGATTTGGGGAACCGAAATAAATGGTGACGCCAAATCTCCCGTAAAGGGATAATTTTTCCTGCACCGTATCAGAGGCGTGCATATCCTCGCGGATTTCTTCCTTATCGGAAAAATATTCGCGGATTAGGTGACGCCTGTTGGAGGTGGCATAAATCAGCACATTGTCCGGTTTTTTCTCCAAACCGCCCTCAATGACCGCTTTCAGATATTTATATTCTACCTCAAATTCCTCAAAAGATAAATCATCCAGATAGATGATAAACTTGTAATTACGGTTTTTAATCTGCGCTATCAAACTGCTCAAATCGCCGAACTGATGCTTATAGACTTCAATCAGCCTGAGGCCCTTCTCGTAATACTGGTTGGCGATTGCCTTGATGCTGGTAGACTTGCCGGTGCCGGCGGCCCCAAAAAGCAGGCAGTTGTTCGCCTCTTTCCCCCGGACAAACGCTTCCGTATTATCAATCAGTTTTTGTTTTGCAAGCTCATATCCCACAAGGTCTTCTAATTTTACCTGAGCAATATTTGCAATCGGCAGAATCTCCGCGCCATCCTCCCGGTGCCGGATCCGAAACGCCTTGTGAAGCCCGATTGCGCCCACGCCAAACTCCCGGTAAAACGCTACGACCGCCGCCTGGAAGCTGTCCAAATCCTCCGCGCCTGCCAGTTCCTCCGCCAGTTCACAGATGCGGGCGCTGATGCGTCCGCTCAACACTCTGCCGTCCTGCGCCGTGCCCTCATACTGCAGAAAGGCATCCATGCAGTCCACCCTGTGCCGCTCTGCAAAGGCGCGAAAGTCAAACTGAAAGAACTCTCTGATAATGCTAAAATCGTGGCGCGCAATCCTGCTGACCGATCCAGTCGCTTCCCCACGGATTTCACACGCCTTGCTGTAAGCGTTTTCATTGCTTACCAGCAGAAAAGCCAGAAAATCATGCCACAGATTGCCGCAGAATCCATGGCTTGCCGCCAGTTCCGCCAGTTCGCCAAAACATTCATAAAACAGCCCGACAATCTCCTTATTTTCATGGGATCCCGTCCTGTCATGTTCCATGATCCAGACCATATCGTAAAAAAGTTTTTCCTGTTCCAAATTTTGATATAAAATTAAATGTTTAACGCTTTCCATTCGATTCCTCATTTAGTAATTTCCTAGTATTTTGAAACTGAGCGTTTCTTCCTGCAGCCCCCTTAACGCATTTTGGACTGACGCATCGTTTAAATTGCCATCAAAATCTACAAAAAACCGGTATTCCCATGCTTTTCCCTGCACAGGCCGCGACTCAATGCGGTTCATGTTGATGCCGTTGTAGATGAAATGGGACAGCATATGGTAAAGGGAACCGCTCTCATGGGGAATTTCAAAGCACACACTGATTTTCCCGGCGCCTCTCACAAATATCCGTCTGCCGGAGACGATGATAAAGCGGGTGGCATTGGTTGGGTTGTCCTGAATGCACTCCTCTAATACTTTCAGTCCGTAGATTTCCGCTGTCAGGCTGCTGGCGATGGCAGCCTTATGCTTCTTGCCGTCCTCTTTGATTTTCTGGGCCGATACGGCGGTATTTTTAAGGCTGTGCTTTTCCCACTCCCGATGGCCTTCCAAATATCTGCCGCACTGCAGCAACGCCTGCGGATGGGAATAGACGTCGGTCACATCGGAAAGCTCCGCCTCCGGCAGCCCCAGCAGGGCATGGTGAATCTGTATGATCTGCTGCCCCACGATGCAGCTGTCGTATTCCACCATCAGGTCATAGTTCTCGGACACAATGCCGGCGGAAGAATTTTCAAAAGGCAGCACGGCGTAATCCGCCTCCCCTTTTTTGATCGCTTCCATGGCGTCCCTCCAGGTTTCCACATGGTAGCTGTCGGTGTGTTCTCCAAAATATTCCCTTAAGGCAAGCTGGCTGTATGCCCCTTCGGTCCCCTGGAACACAATCTTCGCTTTTTCATAATCCAGCTTTTCCACCTCGGTAAAATCCGGCTTTTCATAAATGCCGTGCGCCGTCATCAGCTGGTATTGGCGCTTTCTGCTCACGGACATGATTTGTTCAAATAATTCCCGGATGCCATGTTTATGAAAAGGGGTATCCCCCAACGCGGTAAGGCTTGCAAGCTTGCTCTCCTCCCGCTCTCTGTCAAATACTTTTTTCCCCGTCTCAATCTTATACTCCGCCACCTCTGCGGCAATCTCCATCCGTTCCTGATACAGGGAGACGATCTGCTGATCAATCTGGTCAATCTGCTCTCTTAGTTCTTTTAAATCTCTCATCGGTTTCTCCATTTTCGCGCTTTCCTTTGCGCATACCAAATTTCTGTCAGCCATGTTATGGCTTACGGCAGGCAGATATCTGTTCTTCTGCCCCGCTTTTCTTTTTCTTTCAATATAGTACATTTGTTTGGGAATATCAAGACGCCCTTGCAGGATAATCTCTAAAAATGGTATAATTTTTAGAGAAGCATTGGAAAATTAGGTTCCATAGATAAGGGGGGTTCTATATGAAAAAATTCTTGCCGCTGGCTATCATCCTTTGTTTACTTTCCGTCATCGCCGGTTTTAGCATTTATCAGCATTTTTCCTCATCCACCAAGTTTAACGGCGATTACGTCAACGGAAATACCGCCGGAAATCTCTATAACTCCGGCCTTTTTTGCGAACATCGCGATACCGTCTTTTTTGCCAACCCTGCTGACAGTTACCGTTTATACTCTATGAGGAAAGACGGGACGGATGTCAGAAAAATCTCCAATGATATCGTATCTTATATCAATGCAGACGACAACTATCTCTATTATGTGCGGAATAACCCCATCGGCAGCATGAAGAACGGCTTTACCAATATTAACCGCAACAGCCTTTGCCGCATCGACCATGACGGGAAGCACCTGCTTGTACTGGACACGGCTCCCTGTATGTACGCCGCGCTTTTTGGCAACAGCCTGTTCTATCTGCACTATGAAGAAAGTACCGCCACCTGCCTGTTCCGTGTAACGATCGACGGTTCCGAACAGCAACAGGCGGACCAAAATCCTTTCCTGACCTGCGCTGCTGACGGACAGTATTTTTACCATGTGGGACTTGACGGTTCTGTGTACCGCTACGATACCACTTCCCTGAATAACGATTTCGTTTACGCCGGTAACTGCTGGATGCCTACCGTACTGGAAAACGGCGATATTTTTTATATGGACTGCACTAACAATTATAAGCTGGCAAAATCAAACCTCTCAGAGGAAGGCACTGTCCTTCTCACCCAAGACCGCCTAGATACTTACAATCTCTGCGGTGATTATATCTATTTTCAGCGCAGCAGCCAGACCGATCCCGCCCT
The DNA here is from genome assembly GCA_947627165.1 of uncultured Roseburia sp. GTDB lineage: Bacteria > Bacillota > Clostridia > Lachnospirales > Lachnospiraceae > Roseburia. The sequence goes on along the minus strand of CANQUZ010000009.1, from coordinate 20,977 downwards.
CTGCCGAATCCGCAGGGACGGCTCCGATTACCGTGTCATTGCAGAAGGCATCTACTGCAATATTAACGCTACTTCCACGGACGTTTATTTTCAGGAATATGGCTCAAATAAGATGTACCGCACGCCGATGGATGAGCCGGATACGGTTGTGGAATTTCTCCCCTCCAACGAAGGGACGACCTGACCTTTCTCCCGACACCGCCGGCGTTTCCGCTTCCGGGGAATCCGCAGATGGACTGCTGCCAAAAACGGGGATCCTTTACGAAATCCTCTCATAGGTGATGATGTACTCTGTGCGCTCCGGCGTCTTAATCCCCGGATTAACGGAAACAAACCTGCCAAAGACGCCCTCTTCCTCCATCGCCATCTCAAAATGCGCAAGCGCAATTCCCAGATCGACTTTCTGGATATCGCCCAGAGAGCTTTCTTTCATAGATCTGCGCTCATAAAAATGCACCCTGCCGCCGTCTGCCACCGCACGCCACGGCTGCTGATTGCCGGCAGACGGAGCCCACCTGACCGCCTCAAGAGCCTCGCGCAAATCCCCTGCCGCCTCTTCCGTAAGTTTTTTCTCAAAATCGCCGTCAAAAAACAACTCGCAAAAAGCAATCCGCTCATCCGCCTTGATCGCTTTTCTCATCATCCCTTCCCGGAGGGAAGGTTTCTTTGCCGGATACCCCACCGGGCTCGCCGCCGGGAGAACCTCATCTTCCTTCACATCCATTGCCTGCTCAAAAGTATTTCTGCTTAAGGTGGCAGCCAGCATGACCGTTCCGATTCCTAAAGACAGCGCATAAATGCACGCCTTTTCCAAACTGTATCCGAACGCTATCTCATACTGCCCCATGCGCTTTACCTTGCCTGCAAGATATGTGTTTTCCCCTACGATCACCGGGCTGGAAAGGCGATGCTCCGCCGCATCAAGTAAGCGGAGAGTCACCGGGACTCCAAACGGATTTTCAAGGGAAGCAATATAATCTCCCAGCCTGCGCCTATCCTCTTCCGTAATCCCCTTCCCATCAAAGGATCTTACGCTTTTTCTCTGTTTTATTAATTCTTTTGCCGAATAAGACATTTTGTTCTCCTTTTCCTGTTCTGATCTCTGATTCAACTTTATGATAATCATGGGTGCCGTTGCTGTCAAGAAGCGGAAACTTAAGAGATTGAAGAAGCTGTCTGGGATGCCCAACATCCCGATGCAGAGGAGCCCATTGATTATGAGTGAGCCCTCTCACCGGAATGATGGTTTCATGATACCCACACGCTGCCTCGTTTATGTGAAATCAAATAGGGATAACTGATTGGATTCCGGCATATCCCCTAGCAGCCCTAAATCCGCCATCAAATCAATGACCGTCTTGGTCACTTTCGTTCTCTGCCGGAAATCGTCTTTGGATAAGAATTTCCCGTCTTTTGCCGCTTCCGCCACCGCAACGGCGGCGTTATCCCCCATGCCTTCAATGGTGTTTAATGCCGGCATCAATTTCCCGTCTATAATCTGGAAACGGTCCGGCTTTGCCCGGTAGATATCCATCGGCATAAATTCAAATCCTCTGGCATACATCTCCTGCACGATTTTCATGTCGCGGTAAACATCCTGCTCTTTTTTGGTAAGGCTGTCCTTTCTTCTCTTATAGTCCTTTTGGAAGTAAGCAAGCCGCTCCTTCCCCTGGCACATAATCTCATAGCTGAAACCGGTGGCGCGGATGGAAAAATACGCCGCATAATAAGCCAGCGGGTAAAAGACTTTGCAATAGGCAATCCGCCATGCCATCATAACATAGGCCGCCGCATGAGCTTTCGGGAACATATACTTAATCTTGTTGCAGGACCAGATATACCAGTCCGGCACATTGTGGTCAAGCATCTCTTCCTCCCATTCTTTTTTCAGTCCTTTTCCCTTCCGCACCGATTCCATGATGGTGAAGGACAGCTCACTGTCAAGCCCCATCTGAATCAGATAAATCATGATATCGTCCCTCGTGCAGATGGCAGTCGAAATCGTCGCCTTCCCCTCTTCAATCAGAGTCTGGGCGTTACCCAGCCATACGTCAGTGCCGTGGGACAAACCGGAAATACGGATTAAATCGGAAAACTCCTGCGGTTTTGCGTCGATGACCATCTGCATCGCAAATTCTGTGCCAAACTCCGGTATGCCGAGGCAGCCTAAGGGAATGCCGTTAATCTCCTCCGGCGTTACGCCAAGGGCGCTGGTATTTTTAAATAAGGACATCACCGACTCATCATCTAAGGGGATGGTGGTGGGGTCAATGCCGGTCAAATCCTGCAGCATACGGATCATGGTAGGATCGTCGTGCCCCAGAATATCCAGTTTTAACAGGTTATGGTCAATGGAGTGGTAATCAAAATGCGTCGTAATGGTGGCAGTGGTCATATCATTTGCCGGATGCTGCACCGGGGTAAAGGTATCAATCTCCTCTCCCACAGGAAGCACTACAATGCCCCCCGGATGCTGCCCGGTAGTCCTGCGGATTCCCACGCACCCCTGGACAATCCGCTCGATTTCACAGTTCCGCTTGCGGATGCCCCGCTCCTCGTAATAATTTTTGATATAACCGAAAGCCGTTTTGTCCGCCAGCGTACCAATGGTTCCGGCGCGGAAGGTCTGCCCGTACCCAAAAATAACCTCACAGTAAGCATGGGCTTTACTCTGGTATTCCCCGGAAAAATTCAAGTCGATATCCGGCTCTTTGTTTCCTTTAAAGCCGAGGAACGTCTCGAAGGGAATGTCAAAGCCGTCCTTTACTAATTTTTTGCCGCAGACCGGACAAATCTTATCCGGCATATCACAGCCGCTCCGCCCGGAAAACGCTTTTACTTCCGGGGAATCGAAATCGCTGTATTTGCAGTTTTCACACCGGTAATGCGCCCTGAGAGGATTTACCTCTGTGATTCCCGACATGGTTGCCGCAAAGGAGGAGCCTACGGATCCGCGGGAACCTACCAGATAACCGTCTTCATTGGATTTCCACACCAGTTTTTGGGCAATGATGTACATCACCGCATATCCGTTGGAAATAATGGAGTTCAGCTCCCGGTCTAACCGCTCCTTCACAAGATAAGGCAGTTCTTCCCCATACATACTGTGGGCTTTTGTATAACAGATCTCCCGGAGCATCTGGTCGGAATTTTCAATGACCGGCGGGCATTTGTCCGGGCGCACCGGGGAAATCTTCTCACACATATCTGCAATTTTGTTGGGATTGGCAATGACGACTTCCTCCGCCTTGCTGCTGCCTAAATATTCAAATTCTTTTAACATTTCCTCGGTGGTGCGCAGATATAAAGGCGCCTGGTTGTCTGCGTCCTTAAAGCCTTTCCCAGCCATAATAATGCGGCGGTAGATCTCGTCCTCCGGATCTAAAAAATGCACGTCGCAGGTCGCCACTACCGGTTTTTTGAACATTTCCCCTAAGGCCACAATCCGGCGGTTGATGTCCTGCAGATCTTCTATACTGTTTGCCGACTCTTTGTCGCTGTAAATCATGTATTCATTGTTGCCTATGGGCTGGATTTCCAGATAATCATAAAATTTCACTAACCGGATAATGTCTTCCTCCGGCCTTCCCCCGGCGATTGCCCGGTACAATTCTCCCGCCTCGCAGGCAGATCCAATCAGCAGTCCCTCCCGGTGTTTCACAAATTCACTTTTGGGGATTCTCGGCCGTTTGTGGTAATAGGTCAGATGAGACAGGGACACCAGCCGATAGAGGTTGATGCGCCCGATATCGTTGGAAGCCAAAATGATGGCATGGTACGTCGGCATTTTCATAATGGTTTCCGGGGACGCCGCCCCCATTTGATTGACGCTGTCTAAGGTTTCCACCCCGCGCTCTTTTAACATATGAAGGAACTTGACAAAGATTTCTGCCGTACAGCCCGCATCATCCACCGCCCGGTGGTGATTCTCCAAAGAAACTCCCAGCGCCTTTGCCACTGTATCCAGCTTAAACCGATTTAAGCTGGGCAGCAGCAGACGCGCTAACGCCACAGTGTCAATCACGGTAAAGTCGGTTTCTATCTTCTGCCTCTCACAGTTCTTTGTGATAAAACTCATGTCAAATTCGGCATTGTGGGCAACCATAATGGCTCCCTTGCAAAATGCCATAAATTCCGGAAGAATTTCTTCGATTTTTGGGGCGTCCATGACCATATCGTCCCGGATGGAGGTCAATTCCTCAATCCGGTAAGGAATGGGCATCTCCGGATTAACGAAGGTGGAAAACCGCTCCCGGATGACCCCGCCCTCCACTTTCACGGCCCCGATTTCTATGATTCTATCTTTCTCCGGCGAAAATCCTGTCGTTTCTAAATCAAATACCACATAGGAGTCTTCCAGGTTCTGGTTTTTGGAATTGGTAATGATATCCTTCAAATCATCCACCAGATAGGCTTCCACGCCATAAATCACCTTAAAATCCTCCTCCGGGGATACGGCATGGTTGGCGTCCGGAAACGCCTGCACATCCCCGTGGTCCGTGATGGCGATTGCCTTATGCCCCCATTTCTTTGCCCGCTTTATGATATCTTTTACTTCAGAAACTCCGTCCATGTCGCTCATTTTCGTATGGCAGTGCAGCTCTACCCGTTTTTCCGGGCTCGTATCCATCCGCACCGTGGTAAAGTCTGCTGTTTTTTTGATGCCGACGATGGAGCCAATGGTCAGTTCGCTGTCGAATTTGTCAATGGTGGTGACTCCCTTTATCTTTAAAAAGGCCCCCTTTTTCACATATTCCAGCAGTTCCTCTTTCTGGTCGTTCCGCGTAAAGATCTTTAAGACAATGGAATCGGTAAAATCCGTGACTGAGATAATGACAATGGTTTTCTCATTCCGGATCTCCCTCGTTTCAACGCTCATGACCTGACAGCGGATGGCAACCTCCCCCATCTCCCCGGTAATCTTTTCAATGGCAATCGTCTCATCCTCAAAGTCTTTTCCATAAACCACATCCGGGTTGTCCGATTTCTTAAAATCCCGTCTGCTGCCATATCCGCTGTCGGATTTCGTATGATTTCCCGCGCTGACGAAAGGCCTTGCCTCCTGTCTGACGGTTTCTTTTTTGGCGGTTTCTTTTTTGGCACTTTCCTCTTTCACCGGCAAATCTGGAATTTCCGCCTCCCCATCCTGTCCTTTCTGTATGCCGGCGTTTTTGACAATATTTTGAATCTCAAACCGGATTTGCAGCTCGCTGTTTTTCCGATGTCTGCTTTCTTTTGGCTTTTCGTAAGCAAGTTCCAGCAACAAATCCAGGCCGCAGCGCTCGCATATGACTTTTTCTAAAAACTCTGCAATCTCCTTGGATTTTGTCCGGGCAACCATCGTGTCTTCCAGCGTCAGGCGCAGGCGGGTATCCTCAAAAAATTCCATTTTGGCGCCCCGCAGCAGGTTATATTCTAAGAGGCTGTAATGTTTTAACTCTTCTAAGATGCTGTCCTTATAGAAGTCCATGAGTTTTTCCGGGGTATACTGGCTTGAAAGGCGGTATTTTTCAATTACCTTAACCTGCATCTGCCTTCCCTTAAATATCTGCTCTCCGATGGATTGTTCCAGCTGATAGATATTTTTTTTATGGATCAGCCGGTTTCCGGTCAAATAAATGCGGATGCCGTCTCTCTCCCGATTCATCCCCACCTTTGTCACTTCCGTCTCCGATAACAGTTTTTTTACCTCTCCCGCCACCTCTAAGGTGGGGAATACCTCAAAAAATAATTTGGCCATAGAATGCTCCTAACCTATTCCTGCTGCCAGTGCAAAAGCTCATAGCGCAGGCTCTCCAACAAATCCTGCTCCGGTACTTTTTTGTACACTTCTCCGTGTTTGATGATCAGGCCCTCTCCGATTCCTCCGGCAATGCCGATGTCGGCTTCCTTCGCCTCTCCTGGACCGTTCACCACGCAGCCCATCACCGCCACCTTGATATCTAAAGGAATATCCTCCACCATAGTTTCTACCTGGCTGGCAAGTTCAATGAGGTTAATCCTGGTTCTGCCGCAGGTGGGGCAAGACACCACTTCAATCCCGCCTTTCCGAAGCCCTAATGTCTTTAAGATTAATTTGGCGGACTTGATTTCCTCTAAGGGGTCTCCCGTCAAAGAGACGCGGATGGTATCACCGATGCCCTGGTTTAAGATTAATCCAAGGCCGATGGCGGATTTGATATTGCCGCTGATAATCGTTCCCGCTTCGGTAATGCCCACATGAAGGGGATGGGTTGTTTTCCCTGCAATGATTTCATGGGCTTTGACGCACATCATCACATCGGAGGATTTGATGCTGATGACCAAATTGTCATATCCCATATCCTCAATCATCGCAGCCTGCCCCAGCGCGCTTTCCACTAAGCCTTCTGCCGTGACGCCGTGGTATTTCTCCACCAGCTCCTTTTCCAAAGAACCGCTGTTTACCCCCACGCGGATGGGGATGTTTTTCTCTTTTGCCGCCTCCACTACTTCTTTTACCCTCTGGGAGCTGCCGATGTTGCCGGGATTGATGCGGATTTTATCGGCTCCATATTTAATCGCCGCAATCGCCAGACGATAGTCAAAATGGATATCCGCCACAAGGGGAATCGTAATCTGCTTTTTGATTTCTCCCAACGCCTCCGCCGCTTCCATGGTCGGTACGGCGCAGCGGATAATATCGCAGCCTGCCGCCGTCAGCTTTTGAATCTGGCTTACCGTAGCCGCCGTATCCTCTGTCCTGGTGTTGGTCATAGACTGGATTAAAATCGGATGGCCGCCTCCAATGACTCTGTCCCCAATTTTTACTGTCTTTGTCATACGCATAAGCTCCTTTTCCTGCAGGGTCTAAAAATAAACGCTCCGCCCCTTTTTATAACTTTTTATAAAAATATTTTTCGTATATCGTTAAACATGACGATAATCATGAGGGCAAACAACAGCATAATTCCCACAAAATGAACCATTCCCTCTTTTTCCGGATCTATTTTTTTGCCGCGGATTGCTTCCACAATCAAAAATACCAGCCTGCCGCCGTCTAGCGCCGGAAGGGGCAGAAGATTCATCACGCCTAAATTTGCCGACAAAATGATGGAGATATAAATCATCTGTAAAAACGCGGCAAAATACCCGTAAGAGACGCTTTCCTCATAGCTGTCCCCAATGACGTCTACAATTCCCACCGGCCCGCTCATATCGTTTAAGGTTACCCCGCCGGTCAGGAGCATTTTTAAGCTCCCCAGAGTCGTGGAAATCCAGTATTTTACCTCGTAGACACTGTATTTGATATTTTCCCAGAGATTTCCCCTGACGTTTTCCACGTCCCCCACAAACCCATAGAGGTATCTGCCCAATTCTTCCTCATACTTTGGCACCAGTGTGGTTTGATAGGTTTTCCCGTTCCGCTCATAAGTAACTTCCACCGTCTCTCCCGGATGGAACATGGCATAGGAACTGATTTCCCGGTAAAAATGAATCTTTTTTCCATTCAGTTTCAGGATTCGATCCCCTGCCTGCATACCGGCTTCCTCCGCCGCATAGCCCTCCGTCACATCCGCAAGAACAGGGAGGTCATAACCGATGTTGCAGATTAAGAGAAAGGAGAATACGAACGCCATGATAAAATTAAACACCGGTCCTGCGGCTACCACGCTCATGCGCGCCCAGACAGATTTTTTCCCAAATGCCTTCTCATCACTGCTCTCCCCGTCTTCGCCTTCCATCATACAGGCGCCGCCAAAAGGCAGCAATTTTAAGGAGTACTTCGTCTCTCCCCTTGTAATCCCAAAAATGGTGGGGCCCAGGCCAAGGGAAAATTCATTGACTCGGATTCCGTTCGCTTTCGCTAACCAGAAATGTCCCAGTTCATGAAAGATGATCAAAATGCTAAAGATAAGTAATGCAATTATAAGTTTCATTTATCTATCATACCTCTCTATCGCTTCATATACCAGCGCTTCCGTTTCTAAGATTTCCTCTAGGGAAGGATGTTTCTTGTAGGCAATCTGCTCCATGCAGCTTTCGATGATTTCCGTAATGGCCAAGTAACTGATTTTTTTATCCAGGAATAACGCCACCGCTTTTTCATTCGCCGCATTATAGATTGTGGGCACGTTGCCGCCCCGCGCCATGGCGTCATAGGCTAATTTCAGCCCCGGAAAGGTTTCGGTGTCCGGCTGTTCAAAGGTCAGACTTCCGAAAGAGCACAAATCCAGGCGCTTTCCGGACAGGGGCCGTCGTTTCGGGTAATAAAGCGCATATTGGATGGGCAGCCGCATATCCGGAGTCCCCAGCTGGGCAATCACTGCGCCGTCCTCGTATTCCACGGCAGAGTGGATGACGCTCTGGGGGTGTACCACGACCTGTATCTGTTCCAGGGAAACGTCAAAGAGCCATTTCGCTTCCATCACTTCCAGCCCTTTATTGACCAGGGTGGAAGAATCGATGGTAATTTTTTTGCCCATGGACCAGTTGGGATGCTTCAGGGCGTCTTCCACCTGTATCTGTCCCAGTTCCGCCCTGGTTTTCCCCCGGAACGGCCCGCCGGAGGCTGTTAAGAGAATTTTGCTGATGCGGTTTTCTTCCCTGCCCTGAAGGCATTGGAAAATCGCGCTGTGCTCACTGTCCACCGGCAGTATGGGCACCCCATGCTCTTTTGCCAAAGGCATAATCAGGTGTCCTGCCGTGACTAAGGTTTCTTTATTGGCAAGGGCAATTTTTTTTCCGCTCCGGATGGCTGCAATGGTGGGGCGTACCCCTAGCATCCCTACAACGGCGCTGACAAAAATCTCGCTGTCCGGGTGGGAGGCGACGGCAAGCAGCCCTTCCATCCCGGAAACGACCTCTGTGGACAAATCAGCAATGTTCACCCGTAATTCTTTCGCTTTTTCCTCGTCGTAGACACAGGCCAGCTTAGGAGCAAATTCCCTAATCTGCCTTTCTAACGCGGCAATATTGCTTCCCGCCGCTAACGCCGTCACTTCTATGTCCTTCTGCTCTCTGGCAATCGCAAGGGTCTGCGTCCCGATGGAACCGGTAGAGCCTAAAATTGCAATTTTTTTCATTTGCTTTTTCTCCCTTATAAGATAAAGTTTGCCGCTAAGAAATATATGATGGGAGCCGTGAAAATCACGCTGTCAAAACGGTCTAAAATACCGCCGTGTCCGGGAATCAGGGTTCCGTAATCTTTGATATCGTAATTGCGCTTAATGGCGGAGGCGGTCAGGTCTCCCACCATGGAAATCAGCGCTCCAATGGCGCTGATGCCGGCCATAAGATAGACATGAACCGTTTCTAACCCCATTGCCTCTCTCCCTATCATACCATAGATCAGGGTGAGAAGCGCCGCCCCAAGCACTCCGCCAACAGCACCCTCCACAGATTTTTTCGGACTTAATTTCGGAGACATTTTGTGTCTGCCAATCAAAACGCCCACGCAGTAGGCACAGGTGTCACAGCCCCAGGAGCACAGGAAAATCAGCCACACGATATAGGCCCCTGTCTGCAGCATCCTCGTCTGGTACACATAAGAAAGCATAACTGCCACATAAAATACGCCAAAATATGCTGCAAGCAGCTGTTCCGTCCTGTATTTCGGGTAAGTAAAGACATAGACAAACATCAATAGGATCAGCAGTCCCAGCACGAACATCATTAAGTCTGAAAAAAGCGAAAATCTCAAATGGCAGTAATAAACGGTCGCCCCAAGATATCCGGCGATTCCCGGCAGCTCTTTTTCGATATGGAAGATTCGGTACAGTTCAAACATTCCAATGTATGAAATCAGAAGGGTGGAAATGAATAACAAATCCCCTCCCGTTATGATCAACCCTAACGCCGCAATCACCAATAAAATGCCGCTAAACAGCCTCGTCTTAAACATTGGTTTCCTCCTTCAGTCCCCCAAATCTCCTATCCCTTTTATTATACGCTTCTATCGCCTTTTCCAATTCGTCTTTTCCAAAATCCGGCCAGGGAACCTCCGTAAAATAAAATTCGCTGTAGGCAAGCTGCCACAACAGATAGTTGGATAATCTCTGTTCCCCGCTGGTGCGTATCAATAAATCCGGATCTGGAATCCCGGCGGTATCTAAGTATTCTGAAAATACGTCCTCATTGATTTCTTTCAAATCCCGCTTTCCTACGGCAATATCCTGGTAAAGGGTCCTCATGGCGCGAAGCATCTCATCCCTGCTCCCATAATTGATGGCAATCTGCAGGTTTAGCCCCGTATTTGTTTTGGAGGCTTCCTCTAACTCCAAAATCTGATTTTGGAATCGCTCGGTGAGGCGGGTGGTGTCCCCTATCACCCGAACCCTCATCTGATTCTTAGCGGCTGTTTTGATACAGTTCTTTAAGTAGCTCTCCAACAATTTCATCAACGCGCCCACTTCGCTCTCCGGTCTGTTCCAGTTCTCGGTGGAGAAAGCGTAAAGGGTCAGGTATTTTACGCCCAAGTCATGGGCGGCTTTACAGACGGTCTCCACGTTTTTAGCACCCATGGTATGACCGTAATTGCGGGGCATTCCCTTGCTTTTTGCCCATCTGCCGTTTCCGTCTAATATGATTGCAATATGTTGTGGTATGTTCATTGTTCCTCCTGCCTTTTTGAATGTCAAAATGAGGACACGCTTATCATGTCCTCACTGTTTCGGATAGGGTGCAAGGAGTCTGGTTATACGGTAAGAATTTCTTTATTCTTCGCTTCTACTGCCTTGTCAATCTCCGCAATATATTTGTCTGTCATTTTTTGTATCTTATCCTCAAGCTCTTTTATCTCATCCTCGGAAACATCGGAAGATTTGCTTAATTTTTTGAAGGTATCATTTGCGTCACGGCGGATATTGCGGATTGCCACTTTGGCATTCTCGCCTTTTTTCTTTACTTCTTTTGCCAGCTCTTTACGTCTCTCCTCCGTCAGCTCCGGGAATAACAGGCGCACTACTTTTCCATCGTTCGTAGGGTTGATGCCCAAATCAGAAGTGAGGATCGCTTTCTCGATTTCTTTGACCATGGAAGGCTCCCAGGGCTGAATCAAAAGCATCCTGGGCTCCGGGACACTCACGTTTGCCACCTGCTGGATTCCGGTGGGCGCACCGTAGTAATCCACTCTTATCTTGTCAAGCACATGGGGATTCGCACGGCCTACACGGATGCTGCCGAACTCTTCCGCCAGGCTGCCCATTGTCTTTTGCATTTTTTCATCATATTGAACTAATCTTTCATCCATCGTTTTCCACACCTTTCTTTATTTTTTTCAGGCAGGGAAATCTTACCGCCCCTGCGCCCTTTTTAAACGGTAACTTTGGTACCGTGAAACGATCCCGTCATTGCCTTTACGATTCCGTTTTCTTCATTTAAGCCAAAGACATACATCGGCATTTTGTTTTCCATGCACAGAATGGATGCCGTCAGATCCACTACCGCTAATTTCCGATCAATCATTTCCTGAATGGAAAGTTCATCATATTTGACTGCCGCCGGATTTAACTTCGGATCGCTGTCATAAACACCGTCGATGGATTTTGCGAGATAAATGCCCTCCGCCTCCATCTCAACCGCCCGAAGCACAATGCCGGTATCCGTTGAAAAATAGGGGTGCCCGGTGCCTCCGGCAAAAAATACGGCCATTCCTTTCTCAAAGCACTCATTGGCCAAATCCTTAGAAAAAAGGCTGGTCATGCTTCCGCACGCAAAAGGTGTCAGTATCTGCGTCTGTATCCCGATGGAGCGGAATATCTCGGACACATAAATGCAATTCATAACCGTCGCTAACATCCCAATCTGATCCGCCTTGGTGCGATCAATGGTTTCACTGGTCCTTCCCCGCCAGAAATTGCCGCCCCCAATCACGATTCCTATCTGTATGCCGCTGTCCATGATTTGCTTGACCTGCTTTGCCACTTCTGTGACAGTGGCCTCGTCAAAACCGGTATGTTTCTCCCCTGCCAACGCTTCTCCGCTTAATTTTAAAAATACTCGCTTCATCACAGATCTACATTCCTTTCTTTTCTTCAAACAAGCTCTGTAAATCTACATCTGAGTAGCACTGCGAACAAAAGCCCTCGATTACCGCACCATTGTTAATCTGTACAGAACGCGACTTGATATTGCCCATCACCACTGCGGATGTGTCGATTACTACAGGTCCCTGCACGTCAATGTCTCCCTTGATGGCTCCTGCCACGACTGCCGATGTAGATACCACATTTCCAATGATGACAGCTCCGGCTCCGATTTTCACCGTCCCGCTGCTCATCACTTCTCCCTCTATCCTTGCCGCATCTGCAAAAATTTCAGACGCGCTGCTGTTGCCGTTGATGATGCCAGTCACTACTAATTTTCCGTTGCAGCCCACATTTCCATTGACCTGGCCCCGCACGTCCAAAGATCCTTTGGTCAGGATATCTCCTTTGATCACGGTCCCCTCTGTAATCACGGATACCTCATCGGATATCTCGGCGTCCCCTGCCGGCGCCATTCCCATTGCTGACGTTATTGGTGTAGTCGTTTGATCAGACATTTTTTCCCCTCCTGGAATTGTTGTTTTCTGCGTTTCTTTATTTTCTGTAGAAGCCGGCTCTGCCGTTTGCTCTGACGGCGAAGCTTTTGCAGCGTCCGAAGCTGCCTTTTTCGCGGCGGCTTTTTCTTCTTCCTGCCTAGTCACCTGTTCCAATAATCCATCCAGTTTGGATGACTCTGATACTACCTTCTCTTCGCTGTCTCCAGCACTGGCCGCAACGCTATCCTCCTTGATGTCCTTACTATCGGCCACAAGGCTGTCCTCATCGCCGTCTTTCCCCAAGTCGTCGTCGCCTGGCAACAGCCCATTGACAGCCTGCGAAAAGTCTTCCTTCAAATCCTTGAAAAATCCCATACGAACTTCCTCCATTTATTCTTCCGTTATTCAACCGATGCTGCTTTGACAGATTGAATAACCTGCGTATCTTGATCAATCGGCAGAATTTCCGCCCCCATTGCCTGTAATTCCTCAATCAAGGCTCCGATTGCCTCCACCGTCGTTTCTTTGTCGGCGCCATCGTGCAAAAGCACCACTGATGTTTTATATTTTACTACATCCCCTGTCACATTTTCAACTATTTCCTGCATTGTGTAAGCCGAAGTTGTCTCATCGCCCGCCGACACATTCCAGTCGTAATATGTAATCCCCTCTTTGTTTAAAAAATGGATCAATGTTTCCATGGAAACATTGCTGATGGGATTGCTGCTCCCGCCCGGAAAACGGTAATAACTGCTCTTTACGCCGGTAACCTGCTCCAAATAATCCTGCAGCTTGTGAACGTCCTCCTCAAAGGCTTCCTGGGACTGATAAATCACACTGTATTTATTGGAGTAGGAATGCATCCCCAGGGTATGCCCTTCCTCCACAATCCGCCGATACAGGGGCTCTGCCTCTTCCCCTTCCTTCCCGGTCACAAAGAAGGTCGCTTTCACCTGATACTCCCGCAGGATATCTAAAATTGCCGCCGTATTCTCAGAGGGGCCGTCCTCAAACGTCAGATACACCTTGTGGACGTCGTTTTTCTCCGCCCGGTTCTCCTCCTGATCTATTCCTGTGGCAGGCGGCGTCACCTTTTCCCATGCGTCCCCGTCATCGGCTTCCTGCTCCGTGGGAACGGAATCCTCGGTATCCTCCAGATTCTGCACAGCGCCGTGCACAACTAAGACATCCCCCATAACGGGCGCCCCTCCGTTTGCCGTCCAGGAATCGATTTTTTTGTCAATGGATATGATTTTTACCAGCAAAAATAAAATCAGTATGATGGACAGAAAAATCCACCCGGCGACAAAAAAAAGAATCCCTTTCCGCATATTTGCAATCCTTTTTTTGCGTTTCTGCTGGCTGCTTTCGAGCTCCTTATCCATATCCTGCATCTGGCATCCCCCATCGTCATCATTTGTGCTTCATCTATTGTAACACATTTTTCTGCTTTTCAAAGGAAAAAGCGCAAAAAAATTGCTTGATTTTTTTGCGCTTTTTGTATTTGTTCATCGTATGCACTAAAATTTACTGATTCATCTGAGCCGCAACTTCTGCTGCAAAGTCTTCCTGTTTTTTCTCGATGCCTTCGCCTGTCTCATAGCGGACAAATCTCTTTACGCTTACTGCGCATCCAACCGCTTTGGATACTTCTTCTAAGTATTTGCCTACTGTCTGTTTTCCATCCTCAGCTTTAACATATACCTGATCTACTAAGCAGATTTCTTTTAATTCTTTGCTGATACGTCCCTCGATCATGCCGTTGATTACTTTCTCCGGCTTCTGAGACTCTTTCGGGTCGTTCATAATCTGAGCTAAGAGAATCTCTTTCTCATGCGCAATGTATTCTGCGCTCACTTCGTCTCTGGAAACGTACTTCGGATTCAACGCTGCAATCTGCATTGCAATGTTTACCATTGCCTCTTTGACTGCATCATTGACAACATCGGTATCAGCATCCACAATCACGCCGATTCTTCCGCCGCCATGGATGTAAGAAACAACACAGCCATGCTCTGCGACTACTTTTTCAAATCTGCGGATTTTTAAGTTCTCTCCGATTACTGCCACTTTCTCTACCAAAGCGTCGTTTACGGTTTTGCCGGCATCCTCGCACCAAGCCTCTGCCATAAACGCATCCATATCAGCCGCGTCTGAATTGATCGCCTGATTGGCAACTGCTTTTACGAACTCCTGGAAAGTCTCGTTCTTTGCCACAAAGTCTGTCTCGGAGTTTACCTCAACGATTGCAGCTTTAACATCATCTTTTACCACAACTGTGCAAAGTCCCTCTGCTGCGATACGGCTGGCTTTTTTCTCAGCCTTTGCCTGTCCGTTCTTTCTTAAGAACTCCACTGCCTCGTCCATATTTCCATTGGTTTCATTTAATGCTTTTTTACAATCCATCATCCCTGCGCCGGTCATTTCACGCAGTTCTTTTACCATAGCTGCTGTAATAGCCATCTTTTTGATCCTCCAATTTGATTTATACTTCTTCTGCCGCTTCCACTGCTTCTTCGTCTGCTTCCTGAACAAACGGCTCCTCTGCTGTCATCTCTGCGCCCTGATTTGCTTCAATTACAGCGTCTGCCATTTTGGAAACAATTAATTTTACGGCTCTGATAGCGTCGTCGTTACCCGGAATGACATAGTCTAACTCTTCCGGATCGCAGTTGGTGTCTGCAATACCGATTAATTTAATGCCCAAAGCATGAGCTTCCTGAATACAAATTCTCTCTTTCTTCGGATCTACAACAAAGATTGCATCCGGAATCTTTTTCATTTCCTTGATGCCGCCAAGGTTTTTCTCTAATTTTTCCCACTCTTTTTTCAGAGCGATAACTTCTTTCTTTGGCAATACTTCAAACGTACCGTCCGTAGCCATGGTCTCGATCTCTTTTAATCTTGCGATACGGCTCTGGATAGTTCTGAAGTTTGTCAGCATACCGCCTAACCATCTCTCATTGACATAGAACATACCGCAACGCTCTGCTTCTGATTTGATAGCGTCCTGCGCCTGTTTCTTTGTTCCGACAAAGAGGATTGTACCGCCCTCTGCAGCGATGTCAGCCACTGCTTTGTAAGCCTCATCTACTTTGCCTACGGATTTCTGTAAGTCGATGATATAGATGCCGTTTCTCTCGGTGTAGATGTAGGGAGCCATTTTGGGGTTCCATCTTCTTGTCTGATGTCCAAAATGAACACCTGCCTCTAATAACTGTTTCATTGAAATAACGCTCATTGTCTTTTCCTCCTGGTTTTTCTATGATTCTTCCATATGCTTCTCCCCTCCAGACGACCTTTCGGCACCGGTCTTTCGGTCTGCATATGTGTTTTTTATGGAATATATGGTTTTATTCCATGAAATCTTGTTGATTATACCACAAGTTTCCTGTTAAGGCAAGAAATTTTTATTGCTGCGCCCGTAGGGGGCCTTTTTTTAATACGTCCGCTATTTCCTGGTAGGTCAGCTGATAAGGGATCTCATAGCTGCCCGCCTTAATGAAAGAAGCATATCCGTGCTCTGTCATAAAAGCGCACCAGTCGTCTGCATCGTCAAGCACTCCGTTTTTTTCCAGTTTCCTGCCAACGGTACTGCATAAATCGCCGGACTTTACAAGCAGCGGGTAAGGCTCCCGGCGTTCCTGCTCCTCTTCCTCTGTCCCTTCCTGAGTAGAGGTGTCCTCCGCCTCACTGTCCTCTCCGTCCGTCTGCACCTCTTCCGTCTCCGACGCCTGTCCCGCTTTTTCATCGGGCAGGGGTTTTTCTGTTTCCGTATTCCGGACAGCCTCAAGGGCTAAATCCTCGCCGCCGGATGGCTCCCTCGAATCTTCCTCCGCCTCGTCTTTCATCACCATCCCAAGCATCGTCGCTTTCGCGATAATCTCATCTTCCGGGATATCGTTGATATCCGCCTGTTTTCCTCCGAAACTGATGGACAGGACGATGGTCGTTGCAATGATTCCAATTCCAAGCCCTCTCAAATAATATTTTAATTTCACGAATTTATATCCCCTTTATAAAGTCCTATGACAAGCCTCACTTCTCCAAGCCCTAAGCCGAATTTTTTTGCAATTTCGACGTCCCTTACGCCTTCTTTATGGAGAGCGAGGATTTCGTTATAGTGATTCTCTTTCGCGTCCTCTAGCTTTGCCGGATCAATCTCATCCGGTTCCGCCTCCGGCTCCAAAAACGCTGCCGGCTCCGGCATCCTTGCCTCTGGCACCCTTGCAGCGGCGGAGGGGGCATTCTCCTGCACATTCCGGATATCGGCCGCAAGGCGCTGCAAATCAGCGGTCAGCCCCGTCAGCTCCGTGTGCTTATCATTCAGCATATTATAGAGAAACATAATCTCATTATGCGTCTTATTCATGCTCTCAACGACCGTGTCTGAATATTCGTTGATTGCCATAATTTTTTCATTCGTCTCCCGCTCTAAGGCGCGCTCTGACCTTTCCAGCGTTTCCTCCAGTTTTCCATCTATGGCCTCTTCAATCCGCGTTGAAACGCGCTCAAGGTCGTGGTTTACAATGCTTTTGAGCTCTCCCTCGCTCATTTCCGCAATCTTATTCAATTCCGAAACCGACAATTTCTCCGTCACAAAAAAACTGCCTATCATAAATACTGCTCCGATCAGAAGCAATAATAATTCCACTCCAGTCATATAGCTCCTCTTATATTTTTACGTCAAATCTGCTTTTTCGGTCCTTCGGAAGGATCTTGCCGTCGTCTCCCTCCACGCCCGCTTCTCTCTTTTTCCGCTTCCTTTCATCCCTGCTGTAGCCGCCGTTCCCCTTTTCTTTTGCGTCATAGCGGAACTCAAAGTTTTCCTTTTCTTCTGTGTTCTGCACTTTATGGGCTAAGCTTTCCTCCTGCTTTTCCTGCCTGATTTCTATGTTTTGCTGCTGAACCACAGGCTTATGATCTTCCTGCTGCTTGATATTCCCGACATCCTGCGTTCTTTGTATCATTCCGTTAAAGTCTACCGGCCTAATTGACATTCCTAAACACCACCTTTTTCGATATCAATCAACTAAGATTCCCATATAATTTCCCATTTTCCTGCGCATCTTCATAAGCGCCTTTGTATGTAACTGGGAAACTCTTGATTCGGACACTTCCAAAATATTGCTGATTTCTTTCAATGTCATGTCATCATAGTAGTACAGGCATATGACGTTCCGCTCCTTTTCGGTCAGAAGATCCATGGACTCTTTTAAAAATTTTTTTAACTCCTCCTGCTGGATAAAATCCTCCGGCTGCACGAACTGCGAATTTCCCTTCGCGTCCATCACCGTGTCGCCCCCCTGCTCCAAAAACTCGTTGAGGGAAACCACGTTTGTCACGTTCAGCTGCACCTGCCAGTCGTTTAACTCCGTCTCTTCAATCCCCAGCTCCCTGGCGATTTCTTCGTCCGTTGCGTTTTTCCCGGTTCTCGTCTCAATCTGCCGTATGGCTTCTTCAATTTTTTTTCTCTTTTGGCGGACAGTCCTCGGGATCCAGTCCATCTTCCTAATCTGATCTAAAATCGACCCCCGAATCCGAAGGCTGGCATACGTCTCAAATTTCACATCTTTCTTTAAGTCAAATTTATCAATCGCGTCTATGAGCCCGAAGATGCCGTAGCTTACCAAATCTTCGTACTCCACGTTATACCCTAAATACATACTGAGCCGTCCTGCAACCACTTTTACCAACGGCGCATACTCAATGATAATTTTTTCCCGCAGCTCCGCTTGAGGGTTTTTCTGATAATCCTCCCAAAGCTTTTCTCTTTCCACCATTTTCATAGGAAGCCCCCACGTCTATGTTATTATTCTTTGTGTTCCTCTGTTTTTTGTTCCGGTGCCTGTTCCGTCTCTTCTCCTGTCTCTCCGTCCTCCGGAACAGACTCACCCTCCGTGGCGTCTTCACTCATTTCCTTAAAATTACGGTCCATCATGATTTTAGCGACACTCCCGATCACAAAAAAAATCACTAATACCAAGAGCAATACTTTGGTAAACCTTGCCGTCTCCATATGGGTCACT
The DNA here is from genome assembly GCA_947627165.1 of uncultured Roseburia sp. Lineage (GTDB taxonomy): Bacteria > Bacillota > Clostridia > Lachnospirales > Lachnospiraceae > Roseburia. The sequence goes on along the minus strand of CANQUZ010000009.1, from coordinate 2,467 downwards.
ATTCCAACGATACAGGTGACAAGGCCTGCCGTCAGGGTGACAATCGCAGGTATCGGTTCTGTTTTCATTCCCTCTCATACCTTTCTTTTTCACTACATAATCTTCATGGGCTTGCCGACGGATTTAATGTAAAATTCTCCCGTGTCGCAATGCAGTTCCACCGTCCTACCATAGTTCGCGCCGGTATCTTCCGCCACAAGGCGGATGCCCAATTCCTTTAACATCTGTTTTGCAGTCTCAGTATTTCTCGCGCCGATATTTCCAACTTCGGACAGGCCGCTCACTTCAAACATTTTAGCCCCGCCCGCAATTTTTGCAATCATCCTGTTCTTGTTTGCTCCCTCTGCAAGCATACGGTTATATAATTCCCGGATCCCGGTATCTCCAAATTTCGCCGCATTGCCATTATTGCGGACTTTTGTGCTGTCCGGCAGCATATAATGAACCAATCCGCCCACCTTCGCCACCGGGTCGTAAAGTGCCAGACCAATGCAAGAGCCTAATCCTAATGTCGTAATAGTGTCAGGGGCTTTACATATATTTAAGTCTGCCATTCCCACTTTTACTACTCCACTCATCTAATACTCTCCTTATATTGAGATTCCAAGCGACGACAAAATCTTTTTATACGAATCCTGCTCTGGCATAAGGATAAAATATCCGTTAATCGCCACTTGCGCACAAATTTCTGTCTGTATCAGAAGCGCGTTATCCCCCTGTAAGCCAAACTCAATCGCCGGCACACTCAATATAGCCCCCGCCATATCCACTGAAATGTAAGGAACAGATGGTACAATTACCAGATTTGTCATGGAAGACAGTGCGGACAGGTACGAACCCGCAATGATATTTCCGACTTCTTTTAAGGCAGACAGCTCCATTTCCCCAAAGGGCTGATCCTCCGGGGTCTCTGTCATCAGCAGCTTATTTACCAGATAACGTGCAGAGGGAATATCCAGTAAAAACATCATGCTGCCGTCAATATCATGTCTCACTTCCAAAAAAATTCCCACAATCGTATCGTCTTCCGGCCCAATCGCAGTTCCAAGCTTTGAAACTTCCAACAATTTAATACTGGGCACGTTCATTTCAATTTTGATTCCCATCATATTGGCAATGGCTGTAGTGGCATTTCCAGCACCAATATTGCCAATCTCTTTCAGGACATCCAAATAGATATCATTTACAACTTCTAACGTCATACTTTCCATAATCCTTCTTTTACTCCTTTTGCATTACGGAAACCCCACTACATGATTTCCATAAATACGCTCTTTTTCGGATAACAAAGCGGAACTCTCTTTTTTGTTTTTCCGGCATAAACCTATGCGTTTTCCTCTAAAACTGCCTGAATCTCCAGCAAAGAGATCAAATCATCCCCATGCTTGCCGATTCCATTGATGAATCTCCCTTTGTTTCCCATCTTATCAATTTCATTTTCACTTAAATTGACAACCTCTTTTACCTCGTCTACGATGATGCCGATCGCTACATTGTCCTCTAATTTTAAGATAATGATCCTGCTGGCATTGGTAAACACATCATCCGCTAACCCCATCTTTTTCCGCAGGCTCATAATCGGAACCACTTCACCGCGCAGGTTGATGACTCCCTTAAAATAAGGCTGCACCTTGGGCACTCTCGTAATCTTCTGCATCCGGACGATGTTGTCGATGTAACCGATGTCAATCCCATAATATTCATCGCCTATCATGACGACGATATATTGTTTTGTCACTATTTCATTTGTTGCTAAGCTGTAGTTCTGCATACCGATCCTCCCACCGCATCCATGTGCTTACATTAATGTATTTACATCTAAGATCAATGCTACTTCGCCGTCGCCGAGGATAGTCGCGCCGCTGATAATCTTATTGTTGTTAATGTATTTTCCAAGTGATTTGATAACGATTTCCTGCTGTCCAATCAGGTTATCCACTACAAGCCCCGCAGAACTATCCCCTTTTTGCACAATCACCACCGTCAGGTTCTCCGCTTCCTCCTGCGGCTCGCAGTCAAGGAGCTGATCTAACCGAATCAGCGGAATCACGGTTCCCCGGAGATGGATCACTTCCTGGGATTCCACATATTTGATATTCTTTACCGGCACATCCTCAATGGTCTGGATGGAGCCAAGGGCAATGGCGTACTTCTCGTCCCTGACTTCCACCATAAGCGCCTGTATGATTGCCAGCGTAAGGGGCAGCCTCACGGTGAAGGTGGTCCCAGCCCCCATCTCGGTCTTTACTTCCACATCGCCGCCGAGAGCCTCGATATTGGATCTTACAACGTCAAGCCCAACGCCTCTTCCTGAGATGTCGGTAATCTTTTTCGCCATGGAAAAGCTCGGCAAAAACAGCAGGTTCACGATTTCTTTCTGGCTCATGTTTTCCGCCTGCTCTTGAATTTTTATCCGCACGATTTTTCGTGTTTTTATCTATCGGAGTCCCCTCTTTATCTACCAATA
>CANQUZ010000008.1 GCA_947627165.1 uncultured Roseburia sp. | reverse complement strand
GCGGCGTATGCGGTGGTGGCTGACCAGACGGCGTATCTGAAATATTATTACCCGGTGGAATTTATGGCGGCATTGATGACCTCTGTCATTGACAATCCGAGAAAAGTGGCGGAGTATATTTACACCTGCCGCCAGATGGGCATTCCGGTTCTGCCCCCGGACATTAATGAGGGGGAGGGGACGTTCCGCGCCACTTCCGCCGGAATCCGATATGGGATGTACGCCATTAAGAGCATCGGACGTCCGGTCATCAACCAGATTTTAGAGGAGCGGAAGGCAAACGGGACGTTTACCACCCTACAGAGTTTTTTAGAGCGGGTGTCCAGCCGGGAGGTCAATAAGCGCGCCGTGGAGAATCTGATAAAAGCGGGAGCCTGCGACGGGCTTGACGGGAACCGCCAGCAGATGATGCAGGTGTTCACCATGCTGATGGACAACTTAAACCAGGAAAAGAAGCACATTATGACGGGGCAGATGTCGCTGTTTGACTTTGTTTCCGAGGAGGAAAAGCAGGCGTACCAGGTGCAGTATCCGAATGTGCCGGAATATAAAAAAGAAATAAAATTAGGCTTTGAGAAGGAAGTGCTCGGCATCTACCTAAGCGGCCATCCCTTAGAGGAATACGAAGAAAAGTGGAAAAAGAATATTACCGCCGTTACCACCGACTTTCTCTTAGACGAGGAGACGAACGAAGTCCGGTTAAAGGATAACCAGACGGCAATCATCGGGGGGATGATTACGGAAAAGACCATGAAATACACCAAAAACAATCAGGCAATGGCGTTTCTGACGGTGGAGGACTTGTTCGGTACGGTGGAAGTTGTGGTGTTTCCGAGAGATTACGAAAAATACCATTCCTATTTGAATGAGGATGAAAAGGTGTTTATCAGGGGCCACGCCAACGTGGAGGAGGACAAAAACGGGAAACTGATCTGCGAAAAAATTTACTCTTTTGAGGAAACGAAGCGGGAACTCTGGATTCAGTTCGCGACGAAAGAAGAATTTAGCCAGAAGGAGCAGGAGGTCTATGGGATGCTGTCCGATTCCGATGGGGAGGACGAGGTTGTCATATACATTGCCGCTCCGAGGGCAATGAAAAGGTTAGGAAAAAACCGTACCATCCATATCAACGCGGAGATTGTGAACAATTTAACTAACTTTTTAGGGGAAAATAATGTAAAAGTTGTAGAAAAGGGCATTGAAAAGAAAGCGTAAAGAGATTAAAATAGTAGAGATTAAAGATATAAATGGGTTATTTTATTAGGAGGAACGGATGAATGGCAAAAGAGATTAACACAATCGGCGTACTGACAAGCGGAGGAGATGCTCCGGGCATGAATGCCGCTATCCGTGCGGTAGTCAGGGAAGCTATTGCAAAGGGCAAACAAATCAAAGGTATTAAGAGGGGATATGCGGGGCTTTTGCAGGAAGAGATCGTTGATATGAAGCAGCAGGATGTCTCCGATATCATACAAAGGGGCGGTACGATTCTGCAGACTGCCCGCTGCCTGGAGTTTACCACAGAAGAGGGACAGAAAAAGGGCGCGGAAATCTGTAAAAAGCACGGGATCGACGGCGTGATTGTCATTGGCGGGGACGGTTCCTTTAAGGGAGCGCAGAAGTTAGCGGCTCTTGGGATTAATACGATAGGCATTCCGGGCACCATCGACTTGGACATTGCGTGCACCGAATACACCATTGGGTTTGATACCGCGGCAAATACAGCGATGGAAGCGATTGACAAGGTGCGTGACACCTCCACTTCCCATGAGCGCTGCAGCATTATCGAAGTCATGGGGCGTGGGGCAGGCTACATTGCGTTATGGTGCGGCATCGCCAACGGTGCGGAGGACATTCTGCTTCCGGAGAAGTACGACTACGATGAGCAGAAATTAGTCAACCACATCATTGAAAACCGCAAACGCGGAAAACAGCACCACATCATTATCAATGCAGAGGGCATCGGACATTCTGCCAGTATGGCGAAACGCATCGAGGCGGCGACCGGGGTTGAGACCCGTGCCACCATATTAGGCCATATGCAGCGCGGGGGAAGCCCGACCTGTAAGGACCGTGTCTATGCGTCCACCATGGGAGCGATGGCAGTGGATTTACTCTGCGAGGGCAAATCAAACCGTGTGGTTGGATACCGTCAGGGCAATTTTGTGGATTTTGATATTGACGAGGCTCTGGCAATGCGGAAAGGCATTTCAGAATACCAGTACCTTATCAGCAAAAATCTGTCTATCTGATTTGTAAAACGGCAGAGGAAACTATTTTGGAAAAATAGCGAAATCGGCAGCTGCTTTAGGCGGCTGCCTGTTTTTGTAAAGCGGAACGCCCGTTCATGAGCAATTTTGAAGCCCGTAGTGTGGGATTGCGAATGGCGTGGGCTGAACTGTTACAGAATGAGAGGAAATATGATCACAAGCACAGGAAACCAGCGGATGAAGTATATCGCCCAGTTGATGAAAAAATCAAAAATGAGGAAAAATGAGGGCGTTTTTGCAGTGGAGGGGAGAAAAATGTTCGCGGAAGCTCCACGGGAATGGGTTCGGGAAATCTATGTCTCAGAAACGTTCCAAAAAGAGCATCCGGAACTCTTAGCGGGGCGGGAATATGAGGTGGTGTCCGATGCCGTTTTGAAAAGTATCTCGGATACCAAGACGCCGCAGGGCATTTTATGCCTGGTGAAAATGCCGGAATACCGTTTGGAAGAACTGCTGCGGGGAGAGCAGACGCATCTTTTGATTTTGGAAAGCATCCAGGATCCGGGCAATTTAGGGACGATGCTGCGCACCGGAGAAGGCGCCGGAGTCAGCGGCGTGGTGATGGATGAGGATACCGTGGATTTGTTTAACCCAAAGACCATACGCTCCACCATGGGAAGCATCTACCGCGTGCCGTTTTTTGTCGCAGAAAATCTGCCGGAGACGATAGAGCGGTTGAAAGAACAGCAGGTAGCCGTCTACGCCGCGCACCTAAAAGGGGACAGGCAGTATGACGAGCCGGATTACTGCGGAAGGACGGCATTCCTCCTCGGCAATGAGGGCCGGGGGCTGTCGGAAAGGATTGCCGGGATGGCGGACGCCTGCATCAAAATCCCCATGGAGGGACAGGTGGAATCCTTAAATGCGGCGGTTAGCGCATCGCTGCTGATGTATGAGGCAAATCGGCAAAGGAGGCACAGGATATGAGGATATGGCTGAAACTGATGAAAGATACCCGTCTGGTGTCGGACTTGACGGTTGAGGATGATTCCGAGGAGACGCGCACGCATAAAATATTTCATGCTTTGGAGCAGGCTTGCTACAAGTTTGATTTGGGCAAGCCCCTCTGGTTAGATTCCAATGTCGAGGAGTTTAAGCGTCACGCCAAAACCAGATTTACGCAGGATTGTTTTATCGAGCCTGTTACCTTTGACTATTTAGAATTGCAGGTCATTGAGGAGGATTAGGAGAACATGGAAAAAGTAAAAGCATTTCTGAAACGGAAAAATATTGAGATTTCTGCAAAACGCTACTTGATTGACGCTCTTGGAGCCATGGCGCAGGGGCTTTTTGCATCCCTTCTGATTGGCACCATTATCGGTACCCTGGGGACGCAGCTTGGCGTCGAGGCGCTTGTCATCATAGGGAACTATGCAAAAGCGGCAGTAGGCCCGGCAATGGCGGCGGCAATCGGCTATGCCCTGCAGGCGCCTCCGCTGGTCTTGTTTTCCCTGGCGGCAGTCGGGGCGGCAGCGAATGAATTGGGCGGGGCAGGAGGGCCCTTTGCAGTCCTGGTCGTCACTGTTTTTGCGGCGGAAGTTGGAAAGGCGGTTTCCAAAGAGACGAAAATCGATATCATTGTAACGCCGTTTGCCACTGTTTTTGTGGGAGTGGGGCTTTCGATGTGGTGGGGGCCGCAAGCGCTGTCGGAGGAGCTATCATGTGGGCGACAGAGCTGCAGCCCTTTTTCATGGGCATCATCATCTCTGTTATCGTGGGAATTGCGCTGACGCTGCCCATCAGCAGCGCTGCCATCTGTGCGGCACTGGGATTGACCGGTCTTGCCGGAGGGGCGGCACTGGCGGGCTGCTGCGCCCAGATGGTAGGGTTTGCCGTAATGAGCTTTCGGGAAAATAAATGGGGCGGTCTTTTTGCCCAGGGAATTGGCACATCCATGCTGCAGATGGGCAATATCGTAAAAAATCCGAAGATTTGGATTCCGCCGATTTTGACTTCTGCCATTACGGGTCCTCTGGCGACCTGTCTGTTCCGGCTGGAAATGAACGGAGCGGCGGTTTCCTCCGGCATGGGAACCTGCGGCCTGGTGGGGCAGATTGGCGTTTACACCGGCTGGGTGGCGGACATCGCGGCGGGGACAAAGGATGCCGTCACCGCCATGGACTGGATAGGCCTGATTTTGATTTGCTTCCTTTTGCCGGGAATCCTGACCTGGCTCTTTGGTTTGTTCTTCCGCAAAATCGGATGGATTCGGGAACATGATTTGACGCTGGATTTATAAGAAAAAGTTATAGGAAAAAAGTACTGGAAATACAAAAATAATCTCCCAATATTTGCAAAGATGTGCTATACTATTAGCAAAATAGAATGATGGGGAGGGATGATATGGAAAAACTGTTCACAGTGAGTGATGGGATTGACAGTTGGAACGCAATTATATTTTTGTATAACTCCGCTTTGAAAGAAGTCCGGACAAAAGTGGAGATTTTAAACGATGAGTTTCAGCAGGTGCATCAGTATAATCCGATTGAGTACATCAAGACAAGAATCAAATCGCCGCAGAGCATCGTTAAGAAGTTAAAACGTTCCGGTTATGAATCCTCCATTGACAATATGGTGAATTATGTGAATGACATTGCGGGAATCCGGGTGGTATGTTCTTTTACATCCGATATTTACCGCCTGGCGGAGATGATCGGCAGGCAGAATGATCTGACCGTTCTCTCCGTTAAGGATTATATAAAGCATCCAAAGGAGAGCGGATACAAAAGCTACCATATGCTGGTCACAGTTCCTATTTTTCTGACGGATCGCATCATTGACACCAAGGTAGAGATACAGATACGGACGATGGCGATGGATTTCTGGGCAAGCTTAGAGCACAAGATTTATTATAAGTTTGAGGGGAATGCGCCGGAGTATATCAGCCGTGAGTTAAGAGAGTGCGCCGGGCTGATATCGATGCTGGACGCTAAGATGCTTCAGTTGAACGAAGCAATCCAGGAAACAAAAGAAGCGCAGGAAGAGCAAGAAGAGGAAAGGAAAGAGAGAGGTGCAGTATAATTACGATTTTGAGATAACGGCATTAGCAGTCATGCTTGTTGTTCTGCTACATTTTCTGATCATCCACCAGTTTCCCACAGACAAGACAAGGGCATACCTAAAGTCTCTGCTTGTCTGTGTAGCGGAGTGCGTAGTAAATATTTTATCTTCCATTGGCATAGCAAATGCAGAAAACATTCCAGCCTTTTGGAATGAGTTGTTTGCATTTGCTTTTTTTGCGTTGGAGGGGTTCTGTTCCTACTATATTTTTTGCTATATTCTGATGGTAGGGGAGTACCGGAAAAACCGTTTCATAAAGATGGCAGGGATGATTCCCTTCCTGGTTTTTGAACTGATGGTTTTGCTGACCCCGTTTTTCAAATTATTCTACTACTTTGAAGACGGGCAGTACCACCAGGGGATTGGGGCGTGGTACGGGTATTTCTATATCGCCTATTATTTTATGCTGAATTTAATTTTAATTTACGCACACCGGAAGCGAATCATTGTCAGGATCAAAGCGACCATTTGGATTTACAGTACCGTCTGCATTGTGGTGGTGTTAGTCCAACTGTTTGTGCGGGAGCTGCTTCTGACAAGCTTTGCCAATCTGACGATGCTGTTGCTGCTCTATCTGGCAATGCAGAATACGGAGGATCTGTTTGATCCTTTCATAAAGGACGTGGCGAACGAAAAGGCTTTTATGATCCGGCTGAGTAATATCGTGGACCGGTCGGAGGAAAAGAAAGTCCTGACCGTCTATATACGGAATTACCGCTATTTTTTCAGCATTGTGGATTCGCAAAGTAGCAATGAAATCCTGCAGATGGTGGGCACTTATCTGGTAAAGCTCTGCGGAAAGTTAAAAGTGTTTTACCTTGAAGATGGCGTATTCGCGGTCTTGATGGAAACAGAGGAGGACAGGCTGCGCGTTCAGGAACAGATTCAGAAGCGGTTTTCAGAGGGATGGAGTTTCAACCGAAATAAGCTGCACCTGGATTTGGCTCTGATTATCCAGTCTTACCCGCAGGATTTTAAGACGGTGGAAGAATTTAAAAATATGTTGGAATACCTCATAGAGCACGCGAAAAATGCCAAGGAAAACAGAGTGTTTGAGGCGAACGCCCAGACGCAGAAAAAAGTCCACTACAGGAACAGGCTGGAAGCGGCCATTGACCATGCCATCTGGAACAATTCCTTTGAGGTGTATTACCAGCCCATATATTCCGTAAGGGAGAAGCGGATTGTTTCCCTGGAAGCGTTGGTAAGGCTTAGGGATGAGAACGGGGAATTTATTTCGCCGGAGGAATTTATCCCCATTGCGGAGAAGAATGGAAGCATTCTGCAGATTGGCCCGCAGGTCTTAGAAGAGAGCTGCCGGTTTTTGCTCCGCCACGTGTTATCCAATCCGTCCCTGGGCATCCGGCGCGTCCACATTAACGTGTCCGTCCTGCAGTGCATGAGGCAGAACTTAAAAGAAGTGATTCTGCCGATTTTGGAGAAATACCATATCCCGCCCACAATGATTTCCCTGGAAATCACAGAAACCCTCGCAATCCGCGCTCCGGAACAGATGGAACATTATATGTGGGAGTTAGAGAAACTTGGGATATCGTTCGCTTTGGACGATTACGGCAGCGGCAACGCCAACTGCCTGTATTTGAGCCGTTTCCCATTTCAGAAAATTAAAATCGACAAGGAAATGGTATGGTCGTCCTTTCACAATCCTTCCGCCCGCATCGTGCTGAACAACGAGATTAACACGTTAAAACAGCTCGGCCTGCCGGTCCTTGTGGAAGGCATCGAGACGAAAGAGCAGAGCGATGAGATGGAACGGTTAGGCGTAGACTATATACAGGGCTTCTATTACGGCAAGCCGATGCCGGAGGAGGAGTGCCTGCGCTATATCCGCCAATTTAATTCCATTCCGGAGGATTACGCGAAGCAGGGCAGCCGCTAGTTTCCCGACCGTGCGGCGTGTAAGAGCTGTCCGAGGGCGTTGAACCATATCTGGGGCAGCGCAAAGCCGAAGATGATTCCAAGCACGATGGCGCCCGCCACTTTTATCGTCTGCATACCGTAATGGGAGCACTGGCCCATATCATTCATGATGAAATAGTAGGAAGTATCATAAATGCCTGCCCCAGGCACCAATGGGAAAATACCGGAAATCAGATATACCGTCACCGGATGTTTCCGCAGGGAGGCAATCAGCCGGCAGATGACCGTCAGGGAAAAGGTGGCGGTCAGATTAGCCAGAGGGATGCTGTCATAAAACTGCAGGAAAATCAGATAGACGATCCAACCGATGGCACCGGTGAGGCCGCAGAAAAACAGTTCGGATTTCGGGGCGGCAAATAATATGGCAAACGATAAGGTCGCCAGAAAGCAGATGAAAAATTGCGCCAAAATCATTACAAAATACCTCCAATCAGATAACGATAGATTGTCATAATCGTTCCTACGCCCACTGCGATGCAAAAGGCGGTTAAGACAGCGTCAATCATATGGATGGCTCCGGACAGATAATCGCCGTTGAAAAAATCACGGATAGAGGTGGTAAGGGCGATTCCGGGCACCAGGGGCATGATGGAGCCGATGATGATCTTGTCATATAAAATGGCAGGAGCCAGGAGATGGACCCCAAGGCTGATGAGAGTCACAAGGGCGCTTCCAACGATATTGGTCATAAATTTTGATACTTTTCCTGCACTTAAATACTGCAATAAAATTTTTAATGCAAGGCCGCAGAAAAACGCAACGGCAGAATCTGGCAGCGCCCCGCCGAAGAGGTAGCAGAAACAGTTGCAGCCGACGCCGCAGAAGAAGGCAGCGGCAGCCGTGCCGGTGGTGGGGATCTGCTTGCACGCTTCTAAGCGTTTCCACGCTTCTTCCAGAGAGCATTCGCGGGAACAGATTTCCCTGGAAAGCTGATTTAGGGCTGTGACCCGCCCTAAATGGGTAGAGCCGAGCGGGACATGGCGTATCATGCTGCAGGCATCCTCCTTATTTTCATTAGCGCTGGCAAAAATACCGTTTGACAGCACATAAACGTCATATTCTTCAATCTCATAAGATTCTAAAATGTGCATGACCGTGTCTTCCACACGGTACACTTCCGCACCATTTCGAAGCAGCGCATCGCCGGTTTCTACGGCAAGAGATAACACTTCCTTTGTCGATGCCATCGTTATTATTCCTTTCCATGATTCTGTATCTATGTATCAAAGATGGTTTCCTATCATCCGTTCCCAAATCGTTTTTTCCTGTTTCTTTCGGGGAACAGCAGTTACAAAGTAACACGTTTTTACAGAAAAAGCAATCTCATACATAATATTTGTATTTTTAGAAATAATAATTCCAACGAATAAAATGAAAAACACAGAGGCGGCAGTTTGGCAGCGTTGTTTGCGGCAGAAAAGGAGAAAAGACGGAAAAGCCGCCTGTGGGTGCAGGAATGAGGGAAAGATTGAAAAGAAAAATTTCAATCCGGATGCAAGGGCCGCGGAAGCGGCAGAATGAGAGGAACTATGAATTATAAAAGATATCGGCTTTGTTTAGCAGGACTGATTGTGGCGGCGCTGGTTTTGGGAATTTTCTTTTATATGAAAACGATCAGGGAGAGCGATATGCCATCAGACAGCATCCTGGTGGAAAATAGCAGAATAGTTGGAGATGAAATGGAAACATGGGCGTAAACAGTGAAACTTTATATTTGAAAATCGAGACGAACACCATTGTGACTGACCGCCATGTCAAGCTGTCCGACATCGCTAAAATGGAATGCGCAAATCCGGCCATTGTGCGTCAGCTAAAGCAAAAAAAAGTGTATACCTTTCAGGATGCCATAGATGTAAAAAAGCAGAAAAACCAGATGGCGGTTTTTTCTGTGTTAAAGGTAATTGAGCTGATTCATGAGGAGTATCCGAATGTGGATGTCTCCAACGAGGGGGAAAGCGATTTCATTGTGGAATACATCCCCTATCCCAAAAAGCCAAAGTGGATAAATGCCATAAAAACCGCCCTGCTTTGCGTCATTATCTTTTTCGGCTCCGCCTTTACGATTATGGCGTTCAATAATGATGTGGGTGTGACGGATTTGTTTTCAAAATTTTATTTGCAGGTGATGGGAGAGCCGTCGAGCGGCGTGACAGAATTGGAAATCTGCTACAGCGTCGGCCTTGGGATTGGCATTTTCATTTTCTTTAACCATGTAGGCAGAAAGAAGATTACCCATGACCCGACGCCGATACAGGTGGAAATGCGAAAATACGAGACAGATATAGACACGACGTTTATTGACAACGCAGGAAGAAAGGGACACAGCATTGATGTTAATTAAGGAAATCTTTTTAGGCCTTGTGGGACTTGCGGCGGGATTTGCCGTCTCCGCCGGAACGTTCGCCTTTATGATCGTCATTGGCGTAGTGCCCCGCATGATTGGAAAATGCAACCGCGCCGCCGAGACGCTCCATTTTGAAAATGCGATTATCTTGGGAGGAATCTTAGGAAACCTTATTTCTGTCTTTTTAAATATCAGGCTGCCTTTGGGACCCTTGTTTTTATGCGCATATGGGCTGTCCGCGGGAATTTTTGTGGGCTGCATTGCGGTGGCATTATCGGAGATTCTAAATACATTCCCCATTATGTTCCGCAGGATGGGGCTGAAAGAGGGATTGTCCTATGTGATGATTGTTATGGCATTTGGCAAAATGCTGGGTTCTTTGTACTTTTTCTTATATGGGCTTTCTATCTGACGAAAAGCGGCGCAAGCCTTGACGTGAGACGGCTGCATGGATAAAATGAGGGACAGAAAATATAAATGAAAAGAGGAAAATCTATGGTACCTTCGATTGCACGTCAAAGCGTCATTATCAAATGCAAGATGAATAAGTCAGTCATGACTGGAAATTATGAATATTTTTATGGGGCGGGATTGCTGTCGAAATTATATGGGGTAGAGATACCCGATGAAATAAAACCCCTGGAATTGGAGGAACTGCTGACGGAAGCCATGAAACAGCTTACTCCGAGGGATGAAACAGAATCCTGGCTGCTGCAGCTTTTATCCGGCTATAAGCCGTCGGCGGATTATGATTTGCAGATGAAAGAGCTGCTGCTTTGGGGGCGGCAGGAAGAATACCTTTGGTCGGTGGCGATACCGGAAAAGAAAAAACAGGAATAACCAAAGAAATGCCATTGGATTTGAAGGCAAGGTAAAATGAGATGAAAAACCGAAATGATTCCATCAGGAATCCGGGGAAAGCGGGAAGGTATGGACGAAAAAAAAGAACGTTTGAAACAGAAATACAATGAATATGTCAAGGAAGTTACCCCTACCCATAATTTGTGGCTCAATATGCTCAAGGCATTTATCACGGGAGGGATTATTTGCTGCATCGGGCAGTTTATCTTAAACACCTGCCAGAACTACGGCCTGGATAAAGATACGTCCGGAAGCTGGTGCAGCCTGATTTTAATCCTGCTGTCTGTGGTGCTGACAGGCTTTAATCTCTATCCGTCGATAGCGAATTGGGGCGGCGCAGGGGCTTTAGTGCCGATTACCGGATTTGCCAACGGCGTGGCGGCGCCCGCCATTGAGTTCCAAAAGGAAGGCCAGGTGTTTGGCATCGGCTGTAAAATCTTTACCATTGCGGGGCCTGTGATTTTGTATGGAATTTTTTCCAGCTGGTGCTTAGGGCTGATTTATTGGATTTTGAAATTGCTTGGGATGGTATGAGGGAAAAGCAGCCTATCGAAAAAAGAATATTGCAGGTCAGGCGACGCTGTATGGCTCCCTCGTCTGATTCCGTTTTTAAGAAATCAAAGGATTTTTTTAAATCTTTTGGTTTCTTTTTTAAATCTTTCGTTTTTTCTGCACAGAGATTTTAGATTTTTAAGGTAAGATACATACAGCCCCAGGGAGGTGAAGTCCATTGCAGAGAGTGCCATTGCCGCCGGACGGAAAAGTATTAGTTGCAATTCCTGTCAAAAGCAGCGGATAAGTGTTATAATACGGTGGAAAAAACGGGATAGGAGTGCAGCTATGGAAAAATATAACATTTTGATTGTGGAAGACGATAAAGAAATCCGGGACGGAATTGAAATTTTTTTGAGAAGCCAGAATTACAACGTATGGAAAGCGGCGGACGGAGTGGAGGGCCTAGAAATCATTGAGAGGCAGGAAATCCACCTTGCGATTGTTGACATCATGATGCCGCGGATGGACGGGGTTACTATGACATTAAAACTGCGGGAGAAATATATGTTTCCAGTCATCATGCTTTCGGCAAAGTCGGAGGAGACGGATAAGGTAATCGGCCTGAATATCGGCGCGGACGATTATGTGACAAAGCCCTTTACGCCCTTAGAGCTGATGGCAAGGGTCAATTCCCAGCTGCGAAGGTATACAAAATTTTCCAATCAGGGGACGGCTCCGGAAAAGAACGACAGGGTACATATCATTGGCGGAATTGAGCTGAATGAGGACACGGTGGAGGTGTTTGTGGATGGGAAACAGGTGAAACTGACGCCGATTGAATTTAGAATCCTGACTCTTCTGATGAAAAATCCAGGCAGAGTTTACTCGGCGGAAGAAATTTATGAGAGAGTATGGAATGAAAAAGCAGTCAATACAGATACCATTATGGTGCATATAAGAAATATTCGGGATAAAATTGAGATTAACCCGAAAGAGCCAAAATATTTAAAGGTGGTGTGGGGAGTTGGATACAAAATGGAAAAACAACCGTAAAAGAATGTTTGTAACGATCCTGGCGCTTCTGCTATTGACCTTGGGGACGATAGCATTTTTTCCAGAGATTAACTACAGAGGGACAGAAAATTTAGAGCAGATGCAGACCCTAGGCGATGCGTCGCAGGAAGACAAAGAATTTTTACAAAACATTTATAAAGGCTGTTACCTCTTATATCAAGAAGAGGCGGAAAGAGACAGCGGGACGATCGTAAAGCCTTCCGAACTTTTTATGGATTCCTATGAGGCGGAGAATGATGCATACCAAAAAGGCCTGATAGATGAAGCCATGGAAGAGATTTTTTCTGAGTGGTCAGCCGTTTTTGAGGCATACCGTGCGAATGTGGATTATTGCGTGATAAGAAAGAATGGAGAACCTGTCTCCAATAATGGGAAAGCCTTAGAAAAAATCCTGCAGTCGGATTCCTATCTCGCCGATATAGCCGGGTATTACAGAGAGATTTTCTCTGTCAGCTTCGATGAAAAAGGAGCCATGAAAGTAGAGCCCTATTATACGAGAGTCAAGGGCAGGGATGACGGAATTATTAAAACCTTAAGCCAGGTAGACAGGAAAAATATGTTATCGGAAGCTTTAGCGGGATATTTAGGATACTAGTATGAGGACGTTATCTTTCATGTTATGAAACCAAAGAATTTTCAGGTGATTTTTGCCGTTCCGGTAAACGGAAACGAGACATGGGCTTCCGACGAATATACGTTTTATTGGAAAAAATTGCAAGCGTACACTGCGGCGGGGGCAAAGCTGGTATATGGCGTTGCGGCATTGGTTCTCATTGCGTTTGCGTTTTTTATGCAAAACCCTAAAATCTGGAAAAGAGAAGAGGCGGCACACCCCTGGAAAAAGCGCAGGCTCCTGGAAGCTGCAGTCATTGCAGCCGTCGCGGTCTTTTGTATGCAGAATACCCTGGTAGCACTCATTTGGAATCCCGGTTATGAGAGTTTCTCAGAAATAAAAAACGCCATTGGCGGTGGAGCGGGCTATGAGGTTTTGATATCCTTTCTGACCTATGCCTGCGTGATCTTTGGCGTCTATGCCGTCTGGTATGCTTCTGTGTACTTCTTGATACCCGTATTCTCTTTCGGGCCGGGAGAATATATCAGAACGCATAGCCTTATCTACCAGATATTCCCCTGGATGAAAAAGCGGTGGAAACAATTACTTTCCCGGATGAAAAAACGGTGGGATCAATTTCTTGACGAGATACATCATATGGATTTTCAGGAAAAATACACAAAGATGATTGCCAAAGCGGTGTTTCTTAACTTTATCATATTAGCGTTGTTGTCGCTGCTATGGTTTTGGGGAATTGCGGCGTTAGGGATCTATTCGGTGGTACTGTTTTATCTTCTGAAAAAGAATTATGATAAAATTTGTAAAAATTACCAGACACTGCTTTTGGGAGTCAGACGCATTGCCGAGGGGGATTTGAATACGGTGATTACGGAGGATATGGGAATCTTTGAGCCGTTTCGCAATGAGCTGGTAAAAATCAGAACGGGATTTCAAAAGGCGGTGGATGAGGAGGTCAAAAGCCAGAGAATGAAGACAGAGCTGATTACCAATGTCTCCCATGACTTAAAAACGCCTTTGACTGCCATTACCACCTATGTGGAATTGCTGAAAAAGGAGGATATCACGGAGGAGGAGAGGCGGTCTTATATTGAAACCTTAGAGAAGAAAGCCTTTCGCTTGAAGGTGCTGATTGAAGATTTGTTTGAAGTCAGCAAAGCCTCCAGCAACAATTTGCTATTAAATCCCATAGAATTGGATGTCATCCATCTCATAAAACAAGTCAACATCGAATATGTGGATAAAATGAAAGAAAAAGGCTTGGAACTCCGCTGGAATCTGCCGGAGGAGAAGGTAATCGTCCGGTTAGACAACCAGAAAACCTATCGGATTTTTGAAAATCTTTTTGTCAATGTGCTAAAATACGCCATGCCGAATACCAGAGTCTATGTGGATGTGAAAAAATCAGAATCGGCGGTGCAGATTGCCATTAAGAATATGTCGGCGGAGGAACTGCAGATTGATACCAATGAGATTACGGAGCGGTTTGTCCGCGGGGATCGCTCCAGAAATACCGAAGGCTCCGGCCTTGGCCTTGCCATCGCAAAAAGCATTACCGAGGCGCAGGGCGGAACATTCCGCATAGAAATTGACGGCGATTTGTTTAAGGCGATTTTATCGTTTCCATTGGTTTAGGGCAGCAGCAGACCGTCTTTAAAATTTCTTTACATTTTTGGGACAGTGCCCTATAATGAGGGTAATTTACAAAAAGTGTATGGAGGGATGGCTGTTATGGAAACGATGGACGATTACAAAGAAGAGCTGGAGGCTTCTTTCCGAAAAATCAAAGAGGGGGATCTGATTTCCGGGGTTGTGCTTGATGTGAATGAAGAGGAAGTTACCTTAGATTTAAAATATTATGCCCAGGGCATTATCAAAGCTTCCGATATGAGCAATGACCCGGATTTTTCCCTGATAGAGCAGGTGCATAAGGGAGACGTGATAGAGGCTTCCGTCATAAAGACCGACGATGGCGAGGGAAATATCCTCCTCTCCCGAAAAGAAGCCAATGAGGTTTTGGCTTGGGAGAAGCTGCAGCAGATGTTAGAGGAGGGAACCGTTGTCAAAGTGCGGATCAAAGAGAGCGTACCAAGCGGGGTGACGGCTTATCTGGAAGGCATCCGGGCTTTTATTCCGGCATCCCAGCTGGCGCTGGATTATGTGGAGGATACGGACGCCTGGATTGGGAAGGAAATCGAGGCAAAAGTCATCACAGTGGACGCAGGGAAAGAAAAGTTAGTGTTATCCGGCAAGGCTGTGGCGAGGGAGCGCGAGGAAGAGGAAAGAAACCATAAGATTTCCATGATCGTTCCGGGAACGGTGCTGGAGGGAACGGTGGAAACCTTAATGCCCTACGGGGCGTTTATCAGCCTTGGAAACGGGTTGAGCGGACTGGTCCACATCTCGCAGATTTGCGAGCGCAGAATTGGAAAGCCCTCTGAGGTGCTGAAAGTGGGGCAGAAAGTAAAGGCAAAGGTATTGAACACCAACGACAATAAAATCAGCCTCAGCATGAAAGCGTTAGAGGAGGAAATGGTGGACACCGAAGGGGTGGAGGATTTAGAGGCATATACCGACAAGGAAACCACCGGAACCAGCCTGGGAGATTTGCTCTCAAAGTTTCGATTTGATGAGTCATAGGAACAGAGAAAGAGGATGTCGGATGGCAGATGCCATGGGAAGCGGCATCCTCTTTTGCGCGGTTGGAAACAGCCTCCAATAGAATGTTGACATGGAAACAAAACTGCGTTATAGTGAGAGGGTAAAATGTTGACTGGGAAACAATCGGAAGGGAGCTTATCTATGGAAGAACAGGAACTTTTATTAAAAGAAATCGCCCTGTTATTAGAGCGTCAGGAGATGCTTTCAAAACTCACGGAAAGCTCCTGCCTGGATGAATATGGGTATTCCGAGACGCACTGCATCGATTTTATCGGGCGTCTGGAGCTGCCGAATGTCACGAAGGTGGCGGAACATATGAGAATGACCAGAGGCGCTATCAGCAAGATGACCAAAAAACTGTTGGCAAAAGGGCTGATCGAAAAGTACACGGTGGAGTCCAATAAAAAGGAGATTTATTTCAAGCTGACGGATCAGGGGAGGGTGCTGTTCGACGAACACGCCAAACGCCATAAACTCTGGGAAAAGCGGGACATGGAATTTCTGGCGGGATACCGGAAAGAGGACATGGAAGTTGTTTGCCGGTTTATGAAAGAGTTTAACGGCTATTTAGAGCGGCAGATTGAGGAGCTTTCTTAAAAAAGACAGCGCCTCCCGGAAAATTCTGTTTGGCGCTGTCCTGTCCGTGCGATTCTGTTATGGAAGGATGTCTGCAATGACAGTTTCTTCCGCCTCCGGGGCGGGGCTGTCAGAATCATCCGCCGGTTTGATATTTGGGGCGGAGCTGTCAGAAGCATCCGTGGATTTGTCGTGAGACTCTTTTAATTGCAATGCCGCCGCCAGCAGATCTAACGCTGGCTTAGTGATATGGTTGGCGGAGAAAAACTGGCCAAGCATTTCATTGGCGGTATCTCTTTCCTCCCCGGTCAGGCCGAAAATACCGGAAGAGTGGGAGGAGTTGTCAGCCGGAAAACTTTCATCCATATAGGAAAGCACTTTCCTGACATAGTTTTGCGTCTCGGCAAAAGGCGGGATTCCGCCGTATTTGTCCACATTGCCGCTGCCCGCATTGTAGGCCGCCAGGGCAAGGGAGATATTGCCCTGATACTTTGATAACAGCTGGCCGATGTATTTTGCCCCGCCCAGGATATTTTCCCTGACATCGTAGGCATTAGAAACGCCGAGGGCGGCAGCGGTGGAGGGCATAAGCTGCATGATCCCCACAGCGCCGGCGCTGCTTACCGCAGCCGGGTTAAAATTTGATTCTGCCCGCGCAATGGATTTTAAAATTGCGGCGGAGACCCCGTAGGTATTGGAAGCTTCCTGAAAATAAGTCTCATAATCTTCCGGAGAAGAAACAATACTGTCTGTAGGGGAAGCGGCGGCTTTTGCCGGAGAAGAACTGCTGCCATCCGCAGAGAGCGCCTGAGAGCTCGCATTTAGGGAAGCGGCGAAATCGTCGCCTTCCGCCTGTTGGGAAGCGGCTTTCGCCCGCAGGGAAGCCTGCCTTGCGACACTGTTTACCAATTCGTGGTCAAGATAATTTAAAACTGTGATATTCATTCCTAACTCCTTTAGCAGTCATACAAACAGAACCATATATCGTAGGATAGCATATCTTCATCCATGCTATCGGAAGCCCATTATGCCATGCGGCAATACTATGCCTAACGACATGATAGCATAAAATACAAGAAAAGAAAAGAAGTTATACGAAAATCCTCTCCGCGCGGGAAAAGAGCTGTTAAGAAGCGGCAGCGGCGGGGAAAAGAATCATAGGAGGAATCAAAACATGAAAAAACAGCCATTTGTGAACAAAGAACAGTTAGAGGAGATCGCAAAGAAGTATCCAACCCCCTTTCACCTCTATGATGAAAAAGGGATTCGAGAAAACGCCAGGGCGGTCAAGGAAGCCTTTTCCTGGAATCCGGGATTCCGTGAGTATTTTGCGGTCAAGGCAACGCCGAATCCCTATATTCTTAATATTTTAAAAGAGTATGACTGCGGCTGCGACTGCGCCTCTTTAACAGAGCTGATGTTGGCGGATTCCCAGGGGTTTGACGGGGAACATATCATGTTTTCCTCCAACGACACGCCTGCGGAAGAATTTCAGTTTGCGGCGCAGTTAGGCGCAATCATTAATTTAGACGACTTCACCCACATTGATTTCTTGGAGAAAACCATTGGCAAAATCCCTGAAACCATCAGCTGCCGCTACAATCCGGGCGGAGTGTTTAAAATGAGCAATGGAATCATGGACAACCCCGGCGATGCCAAATATGGATTTACCCATGACCAGATGATAGAGGGATTTAAAGTATTAAAGGAAAAAGGCGCAAAATATTTTGGGATCCATTCCTTTTTAGCAAGCAATACGGTGACGAACGAGTACTATCCGAAGCTGGCGAGACAGCTATTTGAACTGGTGGTGGAATTAAAAGAAAAGACAGGCTGTGACATCCGGTTTGTCAATCTCTCCGGCGGCGTGGGCGTTGCCTATCGTCCGGACCAGACGCCGAATGATATCTATGTCATTGGCGAGGGCGTGAAAAAGGCTTTTGAGGAAGTGCTGGTCCCGGCAGGGTTAGGCCATATCTCCATTTTCACGGAAATGGGACGCTTTATGCTGGCGCCTTACGGCTGCCTTGTGACAAGGGCAATCCATGAAAAACACACCCACAAGGAATACATCGGGGTGGACGCCTGTGCGGTGGATTTGATGCGCCCTGCGATTTACGGCGCGTACCACCATATTACCGTCATGGGGAAAGAGGATGCGCCCTGCGACCACAAGTATGACGTCACCGGTTCTCTCTGTGAGAACTGTGATAAATTTGCAGTGGACCGTATGCTGCCGGAAATTGAAATGGGAGATTTGCTGGTGCTCCATGATACAGGCGCCCACGGATACTCTATGGGATATAATTATAATGGGAAGCTCCGCTCGGCAGAGGTATTATTAAAAGAAGACGGTTCCACGCAGCTAATCCGGCGGGCAGAAACACCGGAAGATTATTTTAAGACCTTTGACTGTTTTGACATTTTAAAAAATATGAAACATCTGTAAAAGATGGTAAGAAACACTTGTGGGAGTGCAGTATGTGCATTGACGAGGCAAGATTTGAGGCGGCAAAAAATAAGATCATAGGAAGAGAGAGGGAGCGTCAGGGCATTGGCACTCTCTCTGAGAAAACAGTGCACGCTGTTTTAAAGCATTATTATGCCCCGGATGTTAAGATGCACGAAATCCCCATCGGGAACTTTGTGGCGGATATTTTTACGGGAGAAGAAATCATTGAAATCCAGACCCGTGCATTTCACACCCTGCGGAGAAAATTGGAAGCTTTTTTAAAGGAGTACCCTGTCACCATTGTTTATCCCATTCCACGGGAGAAGTGGCTGAGCTGGATTGACGAGGAGAGCGGGGAGGTTTCTGCTAAGCGCAAATCTCCCAAACATGGGAATCCTTATCAGGCGTTCCCCGAACTTTACAAAATCCGCCCCTTTTTACAAAATGAAAACCTGAAATTCCGGTTTGCCCTGCTTGACATGGAGGAGTACCGCCTGTTAAACGGCTGGAGCCGCGATAAAAAAAAGGGAAGCGAGCGCTACGACAGAATCCCGACGCGTTTTGCAGAGGAAGTCTGCATTGGGCGCAGGGAGGATTATATGCAGTTCATCCCGTTTCATCTTCCTGAAATCTTTACGGCAAAGGAATTTGCCAAAAATGCGAAAATTCCCGCGAAATTGGCGGGTATCGTTTTATTGATTATGACGGATTTGGGCATCGTAGAGCGGACGGGGAAGCGGGGAAACAGCTATCTTTACCGGGTGTGTGAGGTGTAGGGGCCTGGGCAAGGGGTGCGTGGAAATCAAGCAGCTTCCTGATTGTAAAACCGGGATTGCTATGGTATGATATATGTAACAGGAAAGGCTGTTTTCTTAGCGGCAACGTATGATAAAGGCGGTGAAATCCTTTGGGAGTGAAAGATACGGTAACAACAAAATATATGAGGCAGAATGAAATCTTTGCGGATGCGTTTAACTATTTTGTGTATGGCGGAGAGCAGGTCATCCGCCCGGATAGCCTGAAGGAATTGGATACCCGTGAGATAGATGTCCCTTATGGTGGGGAAAATGGTGCCGGACAGCCAATACAGAAAACAAGAGATATCATAAAATCCGTGGTTGCGATGGTGGATAAAAGCACCGCATATCTGCTTTTAGCAATCGAAAACCAATCAAACATCCATTATGCGATGCCGGTAAAAAATATGGTTTATGATGCGCTCCAATACGCGAAGCAGGTGGAAGAAGCGACAGCTTCCCACAGATTGTCCGGTGATTATAAAAATGCCGGCAGTGACGAATATCTTTCCGGCTTTATGAAAGGAGACCGCTTATTGCCGGTGGTGACACTGGTTGTATATTTTGACTCGAAAGAATGGGACGGTCCGTTATCAATCCATGAGATGTTTTCCCGGCAGGATGAAAGGGTGCTTGCACTGATTCCGGATTACAGAGTCAATTTGATTGCACCGGCTTTGATAGAGGATGAAGATTTTGGAAAATTCCAGAGTTCTTTGAAAGAAGTGTTGTCATTTATCAAGTATGCAAGAGACAAGGATGAACTGAAAAAGTTACTGGATGCAGATGAAGCTTTCCACCGTTTGGGGAGAGAGGAAGTGGATGTGTTAAATGCCTGCGTAGGTGCCAAGATAGCAGTCAAAGAAGGTGAGGAGGCGATTGATGTGTGTTTGGCCATACAACAAATGAATGAGGAAGCAGCTCAGAAAGAAAGAATAGCAACCTTGCTGCAATCCATTAAAAATCTGATGGAGAATTTGGGGCTGACAGCAGAACAGGCAATGAATGCGATGGGGGTTTCGGAAATAGACCGCAAAAGCATATTACCATTTATATAAGACGGGATTGAAAAAAGAACGGTAGTTATCCTTTGGGATAGATGCCGTTCTTTTTTTGTGCCACAGTAGAAAAAACCATCTGCAATGCGGGATTAGCACCCCGTTCCAAGCCGTCCGTTTTACGGATGGAGGCGATTGAAAAATGTTAAAAAAATTTTGTACAGTGACACACGTCTGTCCAAGTGGATTGCTATAATAAAAAAGTCCGGGAGAGACGGGATATCACGTCCGGCCAGCATTCTTTAAAAATTCATCCATTAAGTGCTGGAAGGCGTCGCGGGAGGAAGGCGGGAGCAGGCGGTACTTCCGGAGAAGAGCAAGCTCGTCATCGTTCAGATCGGTTTCCGTGACGTTCTCGACCTTGTGCGGGCAATCAGAATAGCCAATGAGATAATCGACGGAGACATCAAAAAAATCCGCCATGTGCATGAGCATATCGAGGTTTGGTTCTGTGAGATGGTTTTCGTATTTGTAAATGGATTGCTGGCTGGTATTTAGATATTCGGCGAGCGACTGTTGGCTCAAGTCGTGCTCCTGCCGCAGAAATTTTAAATTTTTCATGGCGGTTCTCCTAATTGATAATACCATTTTATCAAGAATGGGGAGAGAAATACAAAACGGATAAGGGGTTGATTAACAAAACAAAACATTGTTTTTTAAGGCAGAAAAATAAGAGAAGACAAAGAGGAGAGTAAGCAATGGATTCAAGTTTGGCCCCTTAATTGTGCGTTTCAGAAGGTATGAGGATGGAAAAAGCTGTGTGTCCGATACACGCACAGCTTTTTGCGTAAAAGGTGAAAACTTATAGATGTCAAATAAAAAACGGAAATGTTGTAATTTGTAAGAAGGTGGGGTATAATGTTGGCGTTGATAAGATATGCAGAAAGCAGATATCTGGAACGCAGGAGGAACGAATATGAATGAAAATAAAGTGTGCGTGAATGTTCATTATGTAGAAAAGCTGGAAAAGGTAGAAGTGGATGGGGAAAAGCTGGATATTTCGGCGATTCAGGAAAAGCCTGTTAGGGACTGGTTTGAGGAATCAAACGGAAGAGACGGCTGGAAAGGATTGATTTCTGAGATTTTATACAGAGTGCAGGACGAGGAGGTAAAGCCGGTTTTTTGTTTTTATGGTCCCGTGGAGGAAAAGCGTATTTTTGAGAATTGTCTTCGGGAGAGTGGATATGAGGAGAGAAGCTTATCGGAAGATGAAATTGTTGAGAAGAATCTGGAGGATGCAGAGAAGGCGGAACAAAGGGGATTTTACAAGCGGGCATTGGATTTTTATCGGGAAGCGGCGGAGTATGGCAGTGCGGAAGCACAGTATCAAGTGGCGGAGCTGTCCTATCTGGCATACAAGGGAGAACTGGAAGGGTTTAAGCTGGATGGGCCGGATGTCGTCCCGAAAGCGGTTGAGTATTATGAAAAGGCGGCAGAAGGGGGATGGGGCCCGGCGCAGTATCGCCTGTATCAGTTGTTTTCCCGGGGAGAGGATGTCAACCAGGATTGGAAAGATGCGATCCGATGGCTTAGACGTGCCGTTGAATCGGATTGGGAAGAGCGTTTTAAAGCGGAAAACGAGCTAGGTATTTGTTATGAGAATGGAATTGGAGTAGAGAAGGATGCCAGGAAAGCGGCGGAATGGTACCGGAAGTCGGCGGAGCAGGGATATGCAGCCGCACAGTATCATCTGGGTTTGTGTTATGAGAAAGGAACTGGAGTAGAGAAGGATGAAAGGAAAGTGGCGAAGTGGTTTAGGAAGTTGGCGGAGAAAGGGAATGTTTATTATGCGGATGGAACTGGAGTAAAGAAGGATGAAAGGAAAGCGGTGGAGTGGTACGGGAAGTCGGCGGAGGGGGGGAATGCAGATGCGCAATTCAAATTGGGTCAGTGTTATTATGATGGAAATGGAGTAAAGAAGGATGCCAGGAAAGCGGCGGAGTGGTGGAGAAAGTCGGCGGAGAAGGGTCATGCAGACGCGCAGTTGTTTCTGGGGGTGTGTTATTATAATGGAGATGGAGTAGAGAAGGATGCCAGGAAAGCGGCGGAGTGGTGGAGAAAGTCGGCAGAGAAGGGTCATGCAGACGCGCAGAATAATCTGGGAGTGTGTTATGAGAATGGAATTGGAGTAGAGAAGGATGCCAGGAAAGCGGCGGAGTGGTGGAGAAAGTCAGCGGAGCAGGGTCATGCAGCCGCACAGAATAATCTGGGAGTGTGTTATGAGTATGGAGATGGAGTAGAGAAGGATGAAAAGAAAGCGGTGGAGTGGTACTGGAAGTCGGCAGAGCAGGGTCATGCAGCCGCGCAGTTATATCTGGGTTGGTGTTATGAGGGTGGAATTGGAGTAGAGCAAGATGTAAGGAAAGCGGCGGAGTGGTTTAGGAAGTCGGCGGAACAGGGGGATGCAGCCGCGCAGTATGAACTGGGTTTGTGTTATAAGGATGGAATTGGAGTAGAGAAGGATGTAAGGAAAGCGGCGGAGTGGTTTAGAAAGTCAGCGGAACAGGGGAATGCAGCCGCGCAGTGGAGACTGGGTGTTTGTTATGAGTATGGAGATGGAGTAGAGGAAGATGCCAGGAAAGCGGCGGAGTGGTACCGGAAGTCGGCGGAACAGGGAAATGTAGCCGCGCAGTGTAATCTGGGAGTGTGTTATTATAATGGAGATGGGGTAGAGAAGGATTTAAAGAAAGCGGCGGAGTGGTACCGGAAGTCGGCGGAACAGGGAAATGTAGCCGCGCAGTGTAATCTGGGATTGTGTTATTATAATGGAGATGGGGTAGAGAAAGATGGAAAGAAAGCGGCGGAATGGTTTAGGAAGTCAGCGGAGCAGGGTCATGCAGCCGCGCAGTTGTTTCTGGGAGTGTGTTATGAAAATGGAATTGGGGTAGAGAAGGACTTAAAGAAAGCGGTAGAGTGGTACGGGAAGTCGGCGGAGCAGGGCGATGAAGAGGCACAGAAGAGGCTGAAGGCACTGTTGGAGAATGAAGGAACACTAGGAGCGGGCGGATTGCTAATAGCCACATTAGGCATTGCTGCAGTAGTAGGGAGAGGCATTTGGAATTTGTTCAAGGAAGATTAGGAGCGTAGGATGGCGGCTTGGAATACAGATGATGGCGTAGATGAAAAGCTGCTTTGAGTAGACATGGTAGTAGAAGGAGATTATAAAAATGAATGAAAAAGTAGAACTGGCTGTACGCGACGGCGCAGAGCTGGATCATGCGCTTGCATTGGCGCAGCATACAGTCTATAAGAGATATTTGTCAGAACTTGGGCGTTATCCGCTTGTTAAGCCCACACAGATTCTGCTGGGTGAGAAGCCGGAGGATTGTATCCGCCTGCTTCATCTTGAGGAACTGGACTGTAAGCACGGGGAGGATATCTTTCAGAAGCTTTCCACGGTGTATCATGCGAGTATGTCTTTGGGCTGCAATCTGATCGTAATGATCGATGTGGAGCGGATCGGCGCACCGGTAAAGGTTTACGTCGGCGTCCGCAGCAGCGAAGAGCATGACGGGAAAAATATTTCCCGCAAGGCCCTTACCATTTCCTATAATGCGTTAAAAAGCGGTATGCAGAGTAATTTCCCCGGGACAAAAAGCCGGGGGATTCCGTCACAGAACGAGCTGCCGGGTTTGATGGATAATATATTTGGGATCGATACAAGATATATTTCTTCCGTTTCCTGCGTCGCGTCTGTCCGGGATAAATCAAAGACGCAGGATAAGCTGTTTATACAAGGGCTGGAACGGTTTGTTGACGCTATGCAGGGGAATGCCTATACGGCGCTGTTTCTGGCGGAGCCGGTTGGTGAGGAGCAGCAGATGAGGATCCGGAGCGGATATGAAAGTCTCTACAGCACTCTGTCATCCTTTGGAAAGAGCGTTTGGTCGTACAGTGAGAATGAAAGTGCGGCGGTGATGGATAGCCTGAGCCGGGGAACCTCCCAGGCGATAGCAGAGGGGACAAGCAATACACAGGCGCATACCAATAGCGTAGGTATGAATATGGGGTTAGGCTCGTCAAATACCAATGGGATGGGCAGAACGCGTTCCGAAAGTGAGGGATCCGGTGCCAGCTGGAACGTAGGAAGCTCTATAAGAAATATAGGAGGAGTGCTGCGATTCATGAATCCTGCCGTTGGTGGAATCGTAGAGGCACTGGGAGATGTTGTGGAGAGCGCTATAGGAACTTCATCTGCCTCGCAAACGGTAGGAGAGGCAGTTTCCAATACGGTTTCCCGTACCTTGGGGATCAACGTCGGGGGGAATGCGGGACATTCCACGACAAGATCAGATACATCCAGTCATACGGAGACGGAGACCAGGTCTGAGACGAGGACGAGGGGAAGGACGGATACGCTGGGAACGGGGATGACGCTTCAAATTGAAAACGTTAATAAGCCGATTCAGGAGATGCTAGACCGCATTGAAGAACAGTTGAAACGGACGCAGGAGGGAGAGGATTATGGCACCTACAGCTGTGCGGCATATTTCCTTTCCGGCAGGCAGGAGAGCAGCCTGCTTGCGGCGAATACCTATCGAGCGCTTATGATTGGGGAGGGCTCCTCGGTTGAAAACGGGGCGATTAATTTCTGGGACGGACAGGAGAATCCGGAGAGTGTGAAGGTGATAAAGGAATATCTCCGCAGATTTGTGCATCCGATTTTTGCGATGCCGGTTGCAGCGGGTACCGGAGATACGGATAATTGTGTGATGTATACGCCGGGCACGATTGTGAGCGGATTAGAGCTTCCGATGCATCTTGGGCTTCCAACGCGGTCCGTGTATGGGCTGCCGGTGTTGGAGCACGCGGAGTTTGGCAGAAATGTTATGTTAAAGAACCGGAGTGGACAGCCGGAGGATGAGAGCAAGATAAATCTGGGATGCATTTACCATATGGGGCAGGAGGAGCAGAAGTCAAAGGTTGCCCTGAATCTGTCAGAGCTTACGGCGCATACCTTCGTCACGGGTTCGACCGGGGCCGGAAAGTCGAATACCGTCTATCGGATGCTGGAGGGGCTTACAGGGCAGGGAGTGAATTTCCTTGTCGTGGAACCGGCGAAGGGAGAGTATAAGAATCCGGACGCATTTGGCGGAAGGGATGACGTGATCATTTTCGGGACGAATCATAAGATTGCAGGGACAGAATTGCTGCGGATTAACCCCTTTAGCTTTCCGGAGCATACCCATGTCCTGGAGCATATGGATAGGCTGGTGGAGATTTTCAATGTGTGCTGGCCGATGTACGCTGCGATGCCGGCAATCCTGAAAGATGCGATACAGCGTGCGTACGAGGATGCGGGATGGGATATCGCGGCATCCGAGAATCGATATAGCAGCCAGCTGTTTCCGTCATTTGCCGATGTGCTCCGGCAGATCCGGCTTGTGCTGAATGAGAGCGAGTATTCGCAGGACAACAAGGGGGATTATACCGGGGCGCTTGTGACGAGGGTGAAGTCGCTGACCAATGGGCTCAACGGTCTGATGTTCCGGTCGGATGAGATTGCGCCGGAGATTCTGTTTGACAGGAATGTGATTGTGGATTTGAGCAGGGTAGGATCCACGGAGACAAAGGCGTTGATTATGGGAATCTTGGTATTGAAGCTCCAGGAGTACCGCATGGAGCGGGGACAGTCCAACGAGCGGCTGCGCCATGTTACGGTGCTGGAGGAGGCGCACCATCTGCTGCGCCGCACATCGTCAGAGCAGTCGGGAGAGAGAGCGAACCTGCTTGGAAAGTCGGTGGAGATGCTGGCAAATTCCATTGCTGAGATGCGTACCTACGGGGAAGGATTTATCATTGCGGATCAGTCGCCGGGGCTTTTGGATATGTCTGTTATCCGCAACACGAACACGAAGATTGTCTTAAGACTGCCGGATCAGTCGGATCGGGAGCTGG
>CANQUZ010000007.1 GCA_947627165.1 uncultured Roseburia sp. | reverse complement strand
TTAGACCCCATAAAAAGAATCTAACCATTTCAATCTGTTAGCTGTTAACTTAATGACATTGATGGCTGAACTGTTACTTCAAATTTTTAAAACTGTATTTTTTAACTTTCATTTTTATATTTTTTGTGCTATTTTATCTATATTCCGCCTGTTAGGAACTGTTTAGAAATAAATTTTCACTTCCGTTTGCGGAAGGTTTTGATTTAAGGCATTACGCAAACGGAAATCTTAAAATTTATTTCGTGACAGTTCCTTATTGCCGGATATGAAAACGATTTTCAGGAGGTTTTCTATGCGTGTTGAAGAACGATTTTTAAATTATGTATCTTACTGGACTACTTCCGAGGAGGACAAGGACTGCATTCCTTCCACGGACCGCCAGTTTGCGCTGGCAGAAGCGCTGGCGCAGGAATTGAACGGTTTCGGATTAGAAAAAGTAATTGTGACCGAACACTGCTATGTTTACGGCTTACTGCCGGCAACAGCAGGCCTGGAGGGGAAAAAAGCGGTAGGCTTTATTTCCCATCTTGACACTTCGCCTGATTTTTCCGGAAAAAATATAAAGCCGCAGCTGATTGCCGACTATGATGGAGGCGACGTTTTATTAAAGGGAAGCGGCGCTTATTTGAAAGTAACGGACTTCCCGCATCTGCTCTCCTTGAAAGGGCGCACTTTAATCACGACTGACGGCACGACGCTGCTGGGTGCGGACGATAAGGCTGGTGTTGCGGAGATTATGACTGCTTTGGAAGAAATCATAGAATCCGGTATGCCTCACGGCGATATCTGGGTGGGATTTACCCCGGACGAGGAAGTGGGCGCAGGCGCGGATTTGTTTGATCTGGATTATTTTCAAGCGGCGTTCGCCTATACGGTAGACGGGGATTATGAAGGTGAAATCGCCTATGAAAATTTTAATGCGGCCAGCGCGTTCTTTCATATTAAGGGGGTTAATGTCCATCCCGGCGAGGCAAAAGATATTATGGTAAACGCCGCTTGCATTGCCTGTGAAATCCAGTCTCTCCTTCCGCCCGAAGAGACGCCTTCCCATACCGAAAACCGCGAAGGATTTTTCCACCTAACCGATATGCAGGGCAGCGTTGCAGATGCTTCGTTATCCTATATTGTCCGTGACCATGACAAAGAGAAGTTTGAAGCCCGCTTAGAAACACTGCGCTCTTTGGAGAAAGAAATGAACCAAAAGTACGGCGATGGCGTTGTAACTCTGACAATCCGCCATTCTTATTCCAATATGTTGGAAATTATGGAGAAACATTTCTATGTTGTGGATATCGCGGCAAAAGCCATCCAGTCTGTGGGACTTTCCCCGCTCTCCCGCCCGGTGCGCGGCGGTACGGACGGCGCTCGCTTAAGCTTTATGGGGCTTCCCTGCCCAAACCTGGGAACGGGCGGCTACGGCTTCCACGGGCCTTATGAGCATATCAGTGTGGAAGGAATGTGCAACGCGGTTCAAATTATAAAAGAAATTGTAAAAAATACTGCGGAGTTATAAAAAGAGCTGCCCTCACACGTTCTGATATCTGTTAGAGGCATCCCAAAGGGTTTTTTCAAACACACAAAAAGCGGAAAATCAAATTAATGATTTTCCGCGAATTTTCTGGCGTTCCCGAGGTGATTCGAACCTCCGACCTACCGCTTAGGAGGCGGTCGCTCTATCCTGCTGAGCTACGGAAACAAATGACAGATATGAAGTTGTATGCAAATACTTTTCATACAGCTTTTTTATTCTACCACAACTTCAAAAAAAATGCTAGACTAAATCTGATATTTTATACTTCCCTGCATCCAAATTGTTCCTTTGAAACGCCTTCCTACTTCCGGCATCCCCAAAAGATCCTTCTGGTTAATACAAACAGCTATATTCATGCCATTGCACATTATCTGAAGTTCATATACCCATTCCCCTGACATTTCATTTTCTATCAGGCAGTAATCCATAATTTCCCCCAGAATCGCATACTGATCGCTCTCAATCCCATAGGGCATAAAACAGCTATCCACAATGCTTAGAACATCCTCATGGTTAATCCGCCTTGATAACATGGAATAAGTATCAATATCCTCCAATGTGAGGCTTTCAATCGCTTCCTCGTCCCCTTCTCTCGCAGCGGCAATCAGATAATTCCTTTTATTCATCTGATTCTTTTCCAGTTTAGACTGCTTTTCTGACTTATTGATGGGAAGTATGATTTTTCCCTCCAGAGAAAGGCCTCCCAGGATAATCCCCTCTTCCAGATTCATATATCCCCTATTTTTACTCACTGCCAAATAATCCGCCACATTCTGCAAATAAAAAATCAGAGTGACGCCAATTCTTACTTCATCGCAAATTCCTGCATATGCTTCTTTTTCAGCGTGCCGTTCCACTTCCGCTATTTCATGGCTTGAAATCTCCGTCCCATAAAAATAAGGATAATAATATTCCATCTCAAATTTGTTATCTTCTTTATAAATCCCCCGCAGTGTAATGCCAAAAAATTTCCCAAATTCTCTGCTTAATTCTGCAAATTCATTGCCTTCGGAATCTTTGGAAACTTTTTGAACCGCAGGATGCGTCTCAATCTGCCGGCATATTTCTTTTAATTCTTCTTTTTTTATTTCGGAAAATCCGATTGCTCTTAAATATTTATGCATAAACATTCCTCTGCTTAAATAATCTCTAATATGGCAACTTTTTTATTCTTTACCAAATCGTATATGGTATCTGTCACCTCTTTTTCTCCATTTATGATGCGCACCACCGGACGGATGGAATTTTCTGTCTGCTCGATGACAATGCCTGTTTCCCCGGTATTCAATCTTACAATGCTGCCTACCGGATAGTAAGCAATCATCTTTTGCAAAACTCTCACGATTTTACGTTCAAATAAGATATCTGACGTTTCCATCAGGTATTCCAATGCTTTTTGCACCCCAACCCGTTTGCACTCCATTCCGGAAATCATGCAATCGAAAGTGTCGCACACCTGCAAAATACTGCATTCTATTTCTTTTGTTTTTTGTCTTAAAGGAAAGCCTGATCCATCCTTGCGCTCGTGATGGAATAAAATCATCTTTTTTGCAATGGGATCAAGCCAAGTCTCACCCTCCAACGCCGAATAAGCCAATATGGTGTGTTTCTTATATTCAAATACTACTGTAGGTGAATTGTTCTCCATATCGCAATTTATGTAAGGCACTGTAATATATCGAATCCCTAAATCATGGACAAGGCAGCCGATGGCAATGCGCCGCAGCACTTTCTTTTCTAATTTCAGCTTTCTGGCAACCATGACAGAAAGAATCGTAACCATGACAGTATGGTCATAAAGATTACCATTTCTTTCTTCCATATCTATCACGATATTTTCATTTACCTGCAATAGTTCCTCCACCATGCAGTCTGCCAATTCCGTCAGTTCTTCCAATGAGCATTTTGACTGATAGATATGCCTCTCTAAAATCTTCTTCACTTTTTCAATATATTCATTTCCTTTTTCATTACTATAGATGCGGTGCGGCATCTCATAGTCCTTATAGGGATCTACCACAGTAACAGTGTCTATTCCCAAAAAAGACAGTAAATCCAAGTACTCCGGTTTTAATACAGTTCCTTTATAAATCAGGATTTCTTCTTCATCTGTTATTACCGACTCTGCTAGTGTTTCTCCCCCTATGAGTATATTTACTGGTCGTATTCTCATTCGCTTTCCCCATGTCTTAAGTGTGGACTTATCCAATGAGTCTATTTTTCTGCCTTTTCACTTCCCATTGCCCTGCTCAAAGCCTGCTGTTCTTCTTCAGATAGTACAATAATGGAATTTCCATCAACAATTTCTTTGATATAAGTGTAACAACCCTCTCTTGTGTGCATTGCATTAATAATAAATCCATCATTTCTCTCATTTAGCATTGCAAGGGAAAAACTGAGCTTTCCCCCCATCTCATGGAAAGCATCGTATTTCACCAGACCCATTTTCTGATAAGTAAGTTTTAAATTGTTAGTCAAAGATTCTATTTTTTGATTGTTAGCCTCGTTAGCTTCTGCGAGAGATTGGATCTGATCCAATTTTTCAATTAATGTTTCCTCCAAATTTTTTGCTGTATTTCCACTCATGAATATCTTATAATTTTTTTTCAATTTTCTCATTTGGACAATATTCACAATGGTCAAAAGAAATAACATACATACAAGCGCTGTAAGTCCAATGATAATATAATCAGAATCAAAACCTAAATATTGTGCTATCATGTTTTTTTATCGATTACCCCTTTCTTTCAATCTGACAGTGATGCTTTTATTTCTGAATGGAGCGAATCAAATCTACAATCCGGTCCAATTCATCCATAGAATAATATTCAATCTCAATTTTTCCTTTTTTATCATCTTTTTGGTTAATCGCCACTTTCGTGCCCAATATTGATTTCATTTTCTCTTCCAAATCCTGATAGATTGCCTCCATCTTGGAATCCATTTTTTTTGTCTTTTCTTCTGCAGGTTTTTCGCTTTCCTGCTGTAATTTTTTTACTAATTTTTCTGTCTCGCGCACACTCAATTTTTCATCAAAAATCTTCTGTGCAGCCGTATATTGCTTTTCTGTATCTTCGATGCCAAGCAGCGCCCTTGCATGGCCTGTCGTAATCATATCATCAATTACCATCTGCTGTACTTTTTCATTTAATTTTAAAAGGCGCATGGAATTTGTAACGGCGGTACGGCTTTTTGATACACGTTCAGCAATTTCATCCTGCTTTAAATGAAATTCTGTCAAAAGCCTCTTGTATGCAAAAGCCTCCTCAATGGGATTCAAATTTTCGCGCTGGATGTTTTCAATGAGGGAAATTTCTACCACTTCCAAATCAGAAAGCGTTTTGATGACAACTGGGATTTCTTTTACCCCTGCTATCTTTGCAGCTCTCCATCTGCGCTCCCCGGCAATAATTTCATAGTAGTCTTTTTTATCCTGCACCAAAAGCGGTTGTAATATGCCAAATTGCTTAATCGATTCTGATAATTCTAACAATGCATCCTCATCGAAATTTTTCCTCGGCTGTTCTCTGTTCGGCTCTACTTTATTAATATTGACAAAAACGCCTTCGCCGACTTTATTGCTTTTTTCTAACTTTGCCACCTCAGAAAAATTTGCTGATTTGCTCACCTTATCTGTTATTAAAGAATCTAATCCTTTTCCCAATCCGCTCTTTCTTACTGCCGCCATGTTTATTTCTCCATCCTTTCCATTACTTCTTTTGCCAGCAAACGATAACTTTCCGTCCCTGCAGATTTTGGATCATACATATTAATGGGAAGTCCATGTGACGGTGCTTCCGCCAGTCGGATATTTCTGGGAATTAAAGTCTCATATATTTTTGTATCCAGATTATTCCTCACATTTTCAACTACCTGGTTGGACAAATTTGTCCTGACATCATACATAGTAAAAACAACGCCGTCGATAGAAAGGTCAGGATTTAATCTTTCCTGTACCAAATCTATCGTATGGATTAATTGGCTCAATCCTTCCAATGCGTAATATTCACACTGGATAGGCACTAACACAGAATCCGCAGTCGTCATAGCATTAATGGTCAGCATATTCAGGGATGGCGGACAGTCAATAATAATAAAATCATAATCATCTCTAATATAATCTACCGCATTTTTTAATATGTATTCTTTCTCATTGATGCCCAATAATTCAATTTCTGCACCGGCAAGGTTGACATTAGAAGCAATCATTTTCATTCCTTCTACCGCCGTATCTACCATGCTTTCCTTAATGGAACACTCATCCAGCATTAACTCATATACTGTATATTCCACTTCATTTTTATCTACGCCTAATCCGCTTGTCATATTTCCCTGTGGATCTAAGTCGATTGTCAAAACCTTTTTTCCCGCTTCGGCAAGACATGAAGCCAGATTGATTGCAGTTGTTGTTTTTCCAACTCCACCCTTCTGATTAGCAATGGCTATAATTCTGCTCATCTTTTATCATTAAACCTCTCTTTGTTTTCCTTTGTATGAATCATTATAACACTTCTTGTTTCATGTGGCTACATAAAAATGTTTCACGTGAAACATTTCTTAAGCTGCCTTTGATTTTCCTGTTTTACAACTGTTTTTCATATTTATCATTTGACAGTTTAAAGAAACGCTGCATTGTAATTTTTAAAGCAATTTTTGACGGCAGAAAATGCATAACAGTTCAGCCATAAACAGTCTCGTAGGCGAATCATGCTTGCATGAATGAGCCTACGAGACTGCTTATGAGCAGAACGCCCGTTCATGAGCAATTTTGAAGCCCGTAGTGCGGGATTGCGAATGGCGTGGGCTGAACTGTTTACGAAAATGCTTTTCATCAGCTCATGCCTTAACAAGTTCATTCCATGTTTTCCTAGCATTTCTATATGTATTATCTATCTTATCACTCATTGATATTTTGGTCAATAAGTACGAGTGTTCTTTCCTGGCTTATAGCAGAACGCCCGTTCATGAGCAATCAGCTTACGATAGTAACTTTAAAGCACGTAATGCGGGATTGCGAATGGCGCGGGCTGAATTGTTACGGATTATGAGATCCTGCCCAAACAGGATAAAATGTTTCACGTGAAACATTTTGCAGACTTACGCTTTGTTTGTTATTCAAAAAAAGAAAGAGCAATATGCTTTTATACATATCACTCTGTCTATTTTAAATTGTTATGAGATTGTTCCTGATTGCAAATACTGCGGCCTGCGTTCTATCTGTAACGCTAATCTTTTTAAAGATGTTGGATACATGGTTTTTCACTGTGCGTTCACTGATTCTTAATTGCTCCGCAATTTCTTTGTTATACATACCAAACGCTAACAGCTTTAATACATCCATTTCTCTTCTCGTTAAAACTTCTATTTTTTTATTGTCATTATTCCTGTCAATCATTTTTGCATTTAATAATGGAATTAAGCTTGGCTGAATGTAGTTATTTCCATCCATGACAGAATTGATTGCCCTTTTGAGCTCTGCAAATTCTGAATCTTTTAATAAGTAACCGTTAATGCCAATGTCTCCGGCCTTTAAGAGATACTCCACTTCGTTATGCACAGTAAGGACAAGCACTTTCACCTGGATGAGTTTTTCTTTCATTTTTTGAAGTACCTCTAAGCCATTCATCTTCGGCATATTGATATCCAACAATAAGATGTCAGGCACTACATACTCTAATTTTTCCAAACAATCTATCCCATCACCTGCTTCCTCAATAACTTTGTACTCTCCCTCTAATTCCAATAACTGCTTCAGTCCCTCGCGAATCATAGAGTGATCATCTGCTATCATTAGTTTTACAGCCATTTAAAAAACCTCCTTTTATTCTACAATAGGTACTTCCACATATATGATTGTGCCTTTCCCTATTTTTGATTCGATATTAATTGTTCCTGACAAAAGATAAATTCTTTCTCTCATCATAGATAATCCAAAACCGCAATTATCCTTTTTGGATAATGTGTCTATATGTTCCACGTCAAACCCTGAACCATCATCCTCTATCACAAGTAATATTTTATTTAACTCATATTGCAGCGTTACTTTAATAAAAGAGGCATTTGCATGTTTAATCGCATTGCTGCACGCTTCCTGTACAATACGCAATATTGTAATACCAATGACCGGATTGATCTCATATGGCTTTCCAAGTACGGCAAAATCCACTTTTTTCGCTTCCGCATTTTCTAAGTTGTCCAACGCCTTTCTTATCGTCTCTTCAAGGCCGATATCATCAAAGGACATTGGGTGCAGATTATAAATAATCTGCCTTGTGTCATTAATGATATCTCTCAGCATTTTCCCCATAGTGGATAATTCCAACTTGCACTGGATGGGATCTATCTCTAATAATTTAATACAAAGTTCTACCTTATAGACCAGACTCGTTAAATTTTGGATAGTTGAGTCGTGCAGCTCTCTGGATATTCTCTGCCTCTCATTTTCCTGTGTTTTTAAAATGGTAAGTCGGTGAGTCTCGTCAACAATGTCCACAAATGCCTGCTTCATCATGGCATTTTCTAAGAACTTGTTCACTTCATTTAATTCCTGTATCAATAACAGGCATTCTCGATTTTTATCTTTTTTTTTCCTAATTTTTTCTTTAATCGATTTCGTTTCCTCCTTCAGTTCCCTGACTTTCTTTTTTTTTCCTGTATTTTGTTCCTGTGGACTGAAAGAAGGCAAATTAGAATTTTCGTTTTCGTTAAATTTTTCAATTAATTCTTTGTTTTCTTTTAAATGAAGCTCTAAATCATTGATTTCTTTTTCAATATCCACTTTTTCTTTCAAAAAGTTTGTTTGTAATTTTTCAATATAATCATTTACCATAAACTTACCAGGAACATATGTTCTATCTCTTATTTATCTTTCCACTATTATTTTATACTAAAAAATTTATTATGAAAAGGTATTTTTCACAATATTTACAAAATTTAGTTTGTATAACCACTCAAAAGAGGCTATAATAATAATAAAGAAGCGATGACTTTATACATTGAGGAGGCATATATGAATAAAAGCATGAAAAAAAATATACAACATTTTTTTCTATTCACAGCCTTTGCCGCTGGAACCATTCATCTTATAAACCGTTTTATTGATGCAACTGCCGGCATGAAACATATCCTTGATGCAGACAATGGTGATTATTATGACTGGAAAGATGGAAAAATCTATTATACAAAACGCGGAAGCGGTTCTCCCGTCCTTTTCATCCATGACTTAAATCCCATTAGCTCATCTTATGAATGGTGCCGTTTTGCAAAAAGGCTGGAAAGGAACCATACCGTTTATACCCTGGATTTGCTAGGCTGCGGTAATTCCGATAAACCATACCTGACTTACACCAATTATCTGTATGTGCAGTTAATCACTGATTTTGTCAAAAATGTGATTGGAGAGGAAACCGATGTTATTTCTACCGGTATTTCTGTGTCCTTTGTAGCTTTGGCAGATAGCATAGACCATAAATTATTTAAACATATCATTGCTATCAATCCCCCATTGCCATCTTCCTTTTGCAAAATGTCCGGCAGGCATCTGTTCCTAAAAAAGAAATTACTAGAGTTACCGATTATTGGAACGTTCCTCTATAATATTAAAACTTATGAAAAAAATATTCAACAGGTTTTTCATGATAATTATTTTGCAAGGCCCCATCTGGTATCCTCAAAAATGCTGGATGCCTACTATGAAGCGGCCCATATCAACCACAGCCATGGAAAATACCTGATGGCAAGCATAGAGGGACATTATATTGACAACAGCATTGTCCATGTGTTGAAAAAAATTCAAACGCCCTTTTATATTGTGGAAAGCAGGAATATGCCGAACGATGTCTCAATTACGAACGCTTACGCAAAATTAAATCCTTCCATTGAGACTGTCTTTCTTTCTAACACAAAGCTTCTTCCGCAATTAGAAGCGCCGGACAAATTATTAGAGATTGTAACTATGCTGCTTCAAAAAATGTAATTCTTCAAAAGAAGAAAGGATACCTCAAAAGCGGATTGGATTTCCATTTTTTTCCGCTTTTGAGGTATTTTTATGCAACAATTCAGCCATAAGCAGTCCCGTAGGCGAATCATGCTTGCATGAATGAGCATACGAGACTGCTTATGAGCAGAACGCCCGTTCATGAGCAATCAGCTTACGATAGTAAGCTTTGAAGCACCTAGTGCGGGATTGCGAATGGCGTGGGCTGAACTGTTACCTTTTTATGAGTTCTTTATTTTCCCAGCGGCTCTTTGGCGGGAGTCCCCGCTTTTCTGGGATAATTTCCCGGAGTTTTTTTCTTTTTTTCAATGATTACAAAAGAACGCTTCTGTTCATACAAATCAAACTTATAAACATCTGAAATTTCTCCCCCCAAAATGGAAATGGCTTTTTTTGCCTGGGATACTTCTTCCTCAATGTCCCCGGACTTGTAAGAAATAAACACGCCTCCTGTCTTCACAAAAGGAATGCAATACTCACTGAGGGAAGATAAATTTGCCACGGCGCGGGACACGCAGAGGTCGAACTGCTCCCGATATTGTTTATTTTTTGCCAATTCTTCCGCACGGGCGTGGATTGCCTCCACGTTCTGCAGTTCCAGTTTCTCTATCACATCCCACAAAAATTTAATTCTTTTGTTTAACGAATCCGCAAGCGTCAGGCGGATCTGAGGAAACGCTATCTTTAAAGGGATGCCGGGAAACCCCGCCCCTGTTCCCAAATCCAACAGAGAGAAATCCCTGGATAAATCATAAACTTTGCAGAGAGAGAGGCTGTCCAAAAAATGCTTTTTGACGACCTCCTCAAATTCCGTAATGGCCGTCAGGTTCATCACCTGATTCATTTCCACCAAATATTCATAATAAATCAGATATTGCTCCATCTGCCTCTCCGACAGAGAAATATTTAAATCCTCTAATCCTGCCTGGAATTTTTCTAAATTATACTTCATAAGGATTGCCTTTCACTATCATGCCTTGCTTTTCATCTGCTCCATATAAACAAGCAGGACGGAAATATCCGCCGGAGATACGCCGGAAATTCTTGACGCCTGCCCGATGGAAAGTGGCTGGTACAGTTTTAATTTCTGGCGCGCTTCCACCCGAAGGCTGGGAACTTCATCATAATCAAACCCCTCCGGTATTTTCTTTTTCTCCAATTTCTTAAAATTTTCCACTTGTTTTATCTGTCTTGTAATATATCCGTCATATTTTATATTGATATTAACCTGTTCTGCAACTTCATCATGCAGGTTCGGACGTTCCTTATCAATTTCCTTTAATTTTTCGTAATCTAGTTCCGGTCTGCGGATTAACTCTGTTAAGGTAGTCCCTGTATTTAAAGGAATGCTTCCGTAACGCTCAAGCAGCGCCTGAACTTCTTTATTCGCCCCTATCTTCACCTTAGAAACGCGTTCCATCTCGTCTGCAATCAATTTTTCTTTCTCGCAAACCCAGTCATAGCGCTCCTTGGAAATTAAGCCAATCTCATATCCTTTTTTGGTCAGTCGCAAATCCGCATTGTCCTGACGAAGCAAAAGGCGGTATTCTGCCCGGGAAGTCATCATGCGGTAAGGTTCACGATTTTCTTTTGTCACTAAATCATCAATCAGAACGCCGATATAGGCTTCCGAGCGGTCTAATACAAGGGGGTTTTTCCCTAAAATGCTCATTGCCGCATTGATGCCGGCAATCAATCCCTGACACGCCGCCTCCTCATAGCCGCTGCTTCCGTTAAACTGCCCGCCGGAAAAGAGGCCTTTTATCTTTTTAAATTCTAAAGTGGCAGAAAGCTGATTCGGGTTAATGCAGTCATACTCAATGGCATAAGCGTTTCTTACAATTTTTACGTGTTCCATTCCGGGAAGGGTGCGGTACATTTCATGCTGCACATCCTCCGGGAGCGAAGACGACATTCCTCCCACATACATCTCATTGGTGTCGATTCCTTCCGGCTCAATAAAAATCTGATGGCGGTCTTTGTCTGCAAATTTTACCACTTTATCTTCAATGGAAGGACAATAACGAGGCCCTGTCCCCTCAATAATTCCGGCATAAATAGGCGAACGGTGCAGGTTCTTTCGGATGATCTCATGGGTCTTTTCATTTGTATAGGTCAGCCAGCAGGAAACCTGCTCCTTCTTGATATCTTCCGGATTTGTGGTAAAAGAAAATGGAACAATTTTTTCATCCCCTTTTTGTTCCTGCATTTTGGAAAAGTCAAGGGAACGCTTATCCACCCTCGCCGGAGTCCCGGTTTTAAAACGAAACATTTCTATGCCATGGGCAATCAACGAATCCGTCAGATGATTGGCAGCCATAAGGCCGTTCGGCCCGGTGTAGGTAATGGTTTCTCCCGTCAGGCAGCGTGCCCTCAGATAAGTTCCTGTACAAAGAACGACTGCCTTACAATGATAAATTCCGCCAAACGCAGTTTTGACGCCGGTAATCCTTGCGTCCTCTCCATCCGTTATAATCTCACAGA
This sequence comes from uncultured Roseburia sp., assembly GCA_947627165.1. Taxonomy (GTDB): domain Bacteria; phylum Bacillota; class Clostridia; order Lachnospirales; family Lachnospiraceae; genus Roseburia. The sequence continues at coordinate 14,153 of CANQUZ010000007.1, read as the reverse complement.
CTTCTGCCTGGCGGATGGTGAGATGTTCCGTATTCTGCAGGGTTTTCCTCATTTCCATACTATAGCTGACTTTATCCGCCTGCGCCCGGAGAGAATGGACGGCTGGCCCTTTTGATTGGTTCAACATTTTAGACTGGATGAAGGTCTTGTCGATATTGATTCCCATCTGACCGCCGAGAGCGTCAATTTCCCTCACAAGATGTCCTTTGGAACTCCCTCCTATATTGGGGTTACAGGGCATCCATGCAATGCTGTCCACACTCACTGTAAATACAATGGTTTCCAACCCCAGTCTGGCACAGGCCAAAGCCGCCTCACACCCGGCGTGCCCCGCCCCAACTACTGCCACATCATAACATTCTTCTATTACAGACATTTTTTCCTCTCATTCTGCCGCCATCAGGCGGCCAAAGCCGGATGAATTGGTTATTTCCCCATGCAAAACTTGCTGAATATTTCGTTCACTAAATCATCTTCCACCGATTCTCCAATGATTTTTCCTAAAACCTCATAAGCGTTCATCAAATCAATGGAATAAAAATCTTCCGGCATACCATCCAATATACTTTGCTCCGCCAAATGCAGACTGTCCGCCGCCTCCTGCAAGGCGGCTTTATGGCGGATATTGGTAATAAATACTTCATCGTTCAAGGATACTTTTCCCTGAAAGAATAATTCCTGAATGCTTTTCTCCAACGCTTCGATTCCCGTCTGTTCCTTCGCGGAAATCAGTATCATGGTTTTATTCAAGTGGGACTTCACTTCCTCCGCCGTCGTTACCGGCGGCAAATCTGATTTATTCAACAAAATAATGGTGGTTTTATCCTGCAATAATTTCATGATTTCAAAATCATTTTCATCCAGCGCGGTAGATGTATCCACAACATAGATTACAAGGTCCGCATCTTTCACATATTTTTTGGCTTTATCCACACCGATTTTCTCTACCACGTCCTCTGTCTCCCGGATTCCCGCAGTATCGATGATATTTAGGATGATGCCGTTCAAGTTCATTTGCTCTTCTAAGATATCCCTCGTAGTTCCGGCAATGTTGGTTACTATCGCCCTATCCTCACCGATTAAGGTATTCAGGAGCGACGATTTCCCCGCATTGGGTTTCCCTACAATCACAGTGGAAATTCCTTCTTTTAATATCTTTCCATTGTCGCTGTCGGCAAGCAGTTTTTGGATTTTCCCATAATTTTCCCTGACGATTGCTTCAAGCTTTTCCTGATATCCCTCTAAACTGATGTGTTCCGGATCATCCAACGCCGATTCTATGAAAGCGATTTCATGTAAAACAGATTCCCTTATGTTTCTGATGGCACAAGACACAGAGCCAGAAAGCTGCTTAATAGAACTTTTTAAAGCAAATTCATTTTTTGCGTAAATGACGTCAATGACGGATTCCGCCTGGGATAAGTCTATGCGCCCATTCAAAAAGGCGCGCTTCGTAAACTCCCCCGGTTCTGCCGGCCTTGCCCCGTATTTCACAACGGTTTCCAAAATCCGCCTCATGACATAGACACCGCCATGGCAGTCAATTTCTACGGTATCCTCCCTTGTATAAGTCCTTGGGGCCAGCATCAGTGAAACCATCACCTCATCAATGATTTCCTCGCCGTCACAGATATGCCCATAGTGGATCGTATGCGACGGCATCTCGGAGAGTTTTTTCCCGCCCTTCATATGAAATATCTTTTCTGTAATGGAAACAGCATCTTCCCCGCTGACGCGGACAATTCCGATTCCTGAACTTGCCATTGCTGTAGCGATTGCAGCGATTGTATCTGTTTTCATAGTTCCTCTCATTCTGCCGGCGGCAAGCGCGTATCCGTCAAAGGGAAATCCCCATTGCTAATTGCGCCAACGGACTGTTACTTTTTACAACAAGGGGGCTGTCTCATAGACAGCCCCTCATCCATTATTTCTTTAATGTAACAACAACGTGCCTGTATGGCTCTTCTCCCTCGCTGTGGGTAGTTACAAATTTATCATTCTGCAAAGTCGAATGGATTACCCTGCGCTCGTAAGGGTTCATCGGCTCTAAGGTCACGGAATGTTTGGTTCTCTTTACTTTGTATGCAATATTTCTGGCAAGGTTTTCCAAAGTCTCTCTTCTTCTCTTCCGGTAATCTTCCGTATCAATTTTTACCTTGACATAATTTTCTGCGTGCTTATTTACCGCAAGGTTGGTTAAATACTGTAAGGAATCTAACGTCTGCCCCCTCTTTCCGATTAGGACTCCCATATCGTCTCCCTTTAATTCCACATTGACGATATTGCTGTCCTCCGGCCTGTCGATGATAATCTCCACCTTTAAATCCATGGCGTCAAAAATTTTATTTAAAAACTCTCTTGTGTCGTCCTCTACCGTATATTTTTTGCGCGCTCTGATAACGGCGTCTTTTCTGCCGACAATCCCCATGAATCCAGCGCTACCCTTTTCAATTACTTCATACTCGATTCTGTCACTTGTCGTCCCCAATTTTACCAGCGCTTCCGTAATTGCTTCATCCACAGTTTTTGCTGAAATTTCAATAAATTCCATATCACGAACCCCTATCCTTTCCTGTTATTTTCTGCTGTTTCTTTCATTAAAATCACGAACCATATTGGCTTTTGCCGCCATACTTCCAGGCTTTGCGTTTGTTTTTGCCGCTTTCGCCTTCTCAAGCTGCAGTTCTTTTTCTGCAGAAGTCATTTGGACTTTGTCCGCACTGTCATTGATTTTCTTTGTATTGATCCTTGCCGCATTGGAAATCTGATTTTCTGCGATTCCCATTTTTTCACGCTTCTTTTTCGCTTTTTCCTGATTTTTCCGGATAATGTCTTCCAAATCCATTTTTTCAAAATGTTTGTTCAATAAAAACTGCTGTGCCGCTCTGATAACCGCTCCGGCAATCCAGTAAATGCCAAGTCCCACGGATACGGTAAAGCACATAATTAACGAAAATAACGGCATTATCTGATTCATCGTTTTCATCTGCTGCGCCATCGCGTCCGCATTTGCATTATTGTTGGAATTATTAGACGCATCCGGCTGGGGCATCATTTTAATGTTTAACACCTGCGTCAGGTAAGAAACCACCGGAATTAAAATCGCAGCAAATACCATCACAAAATTATGATTGGAAAAATTCGTTTTTATAATGTGCCAGGGCGTATCTGATATATTGAATACAATAAAGGTATTTACATGGGTTACCGCTTCGCTTGCGGATGCAATCACATCTTTCAGAGAAGGAAAAACTTCCTGAAGCCTGTCCCACCCTGCAGAATTTATTTTATACAAAACATCTACGATATAATTTGACAAAACCGTTTTATCTGTGGCGGTAAAATCCACTGCCGGCTGCGTGTAGATATTCAAGTCCGTCGTAAATTGGGCCATTTTCTCCTGATAGCCGCCTGACTCCATGATGCCGTTTACCAATGGGGCGAATTTCTCTTTTATCTCGCCTACATATGCCGGAACATTCATAAATACGCGATACAAGGCTAACAGTAATGGCATCTGAATTAATAACTGCACACAGCTGCCCATCATGGAAACGCCGTATTTTTGGTACACTGCCTGCGTCTCCTCCTGCATCGCCATCATAGATGCCTGATCCTTTTTGCCACTGTATTTCTTCTGGATGGCTTGAATCTCAGGCTGCATCTTCTGTGACAATTTTGAGAATTTTTGCTGCTTATAGGTCAGCGGAAACATAAACAGATAGACAACAAGTGTAAAAATAATAATGGTTAAGCCAACATTCTCAATACCGATTAAGGACATCAGGTAGTAAATACCATTCATAATCCATCCCAGCAACTTTGCAATCGGCCCAAGAATTGCACCATTATATGCTGTTAATAACATATCTGACACGTATCGATACCTCCACTATGGAACCGGGTCATACCCTCCCTTTGAAAAAGGATTACATCTTAAGATTCTCCAAAAAGCCAAAGCTCCGCCTTTGACCGCTCCATACTTTTCCACTGCTTCTAACCCATACAAAGAACAGGTTGGACAATACGGACACTTCGTCGTTTTCATCGGAGATAAATACTTTCTATAGAATTTGATCAAGGCAATGAATATTTTTTTCAAAACGATTCCATCTTCTTTTCTGTTTTCTTACTTTATGATTTTGTGAAGACCCCCAAGATGCAGCAGCGCGCTTTCTGTTTCATGGTATGTAATATCACGCGCCGTAGTCCTTGCGACGACTACAATGTCTAAACCACTATTAAACACGTCCTCATGTAGCCTGTAACTTTCCCGGATTAATCGGGTAAGATGATGTCTTATAACACTATTTCCGACTTTTTTGCTAACAGAGATCCCAATTCGGTTGCCTTCGGTATGGTTTTCTAACACATACATGACAAGGTATCTGTTAGCATAGGATTTTCCCTGGCTGTAAACCTGCTTAAAGTCTTTGTTTTTTTTCAACGATTCTGAGAACTTCATCGATATGTTCCTATGCTCTCTGAAAATTAAAATTTACCCTCTGCTCTGTTCAAACATAAGAAAGGGACTCTTCGCGAACTTTTCTTATGTTCAAGAAAAGACCACAAGAACTGTGGTCTATGCTGATAATCTCTTTCTGCCTTTTAATCTTCTTGCAGCTAATACTTTTCTTCCGCCTGCGGTACTCATTCTGCTTCTGAAGCCATGCACTTTTGCTCTCTGTCTTTTTTTCGGCTGATATGTCATCTTCATGTGGTATCCACCTCCTCTAAAACTTTTTCCTCATCCAATTTGATGCGATAGGAAACATCTTACGACGTATACTTTCGGTTAAAAAACATCATTTTCAATTATACTCACAAACATTATTCTAGTCAAGCATTAAAAAATATCTTTTCGTATTATTTTTTATCTACATTTCCACATCCTTTTATTTGTGGAAAAAAATACTACTATATATATAAGGAAGAAACTCATACCTACTATATCTTGATATTTCCTTTTCCACATACCCATGAAAAAAAATGTGAAAAATAATCCTTGGAAAATGGCGTTTTTCCGCGGTCCGGAAAAGTTATCAACAAATTGGGGATAACTTGTGGATATTTTATGGATAATGGACTCATAACCTGTTTATAATCTTGATAAACCCTTATATTTCCAGTATCTTATTTAGGGACAAGTTATAAACACCACTTATTTTGCGTTATGAGCCATTTTTTTCTTCCCCCTATCCCCTCTACCCTTAATAAATTTTCATTGATAAAAGCTATAAAATAGTGTAGGATAAAAATAAGCAGTATTTTTATTAGGAGCGTTAAAATGGACAAAATTTTAGAAAAATGGGACGAGATTCTCCATACCGTCAAAATAGAGCACGACATCAGTGACATTTCTTTTGATACCTGGATCCGTCCGCTTGAGGTATACGGGATAAACGGAAATACACTGTACATATTAGTTCCATCAGAACAGATGACCTTAAGTTATATTTCCAAGAAATACTATCTTCCGCTTAAAGTAGCCATTGCAGAAATCATCGGAATGGAATATGAAATCCAATTCATTCTTCCGGAGCAGGCGAAAAATATCCACACAAACAACAACAGCGGAAAAAAATCCACTGTTTCGGAACAGGCGAATAAATCAAACTTAAACGTAAACTATACCTTTGATACTTTTGTCGTCGGCAGCAACAACCGTTTTGCACAGTCGGCGTCTCTTGCTGTTGCCGAATCTCCGGGGGAAGCTTATAACCCCCTTTATATTTATGGAGGTCCCGGACTCGGTAAGACCCATTTAATGCACTCCATCGGACATTTTGTATTAGAAAAAAATCCAAATTCCAAAGTTCTTTATGTAACTTCTGAGGAATTTACCAACGAGGTGATTGAATCCATCCGAAGCGGTAATGCCTCTGCCATGAACAAGTTCCGGGAAAAATACCGCACAATCGATGTGCTGATGATCGACGACGTCCAGTTCATCATCGGAAAAGAAAGTACGCAGGAAGAATTTTTCCATACTTTTAACGCCCTTCATTCTGCCGGAAAGCAGATTATTTTAACTTCCGATAAACCTCCCAAAGAAATGGAGACTTTAGAAGAGCGAATCCGCTCCCGTTTTGAATGGGGATTGATGGCTGATATCGGCACACCGGACTATGAAACTCGAATGGCAATCCTTCGGCGCAAAATTGAAGCCGACGACATGAAATTAAGCGATGAGATATTAAACTATATCGCTACCAATATTAAATCAAACATCCGTGAGTTAGAGGGAGCGCTAAATAAGTTACTGGCTTATTCCAATCTTGAAAAGACAGAAATTACCATGGATATAGCGGTCAAGGAACTCCAAAACATCATCACGCCGGACAAGCCCAGGGAAATCACTCCCCAATTAATCATTGAAGTGGTTACGGAGCATTTCCAAATCTCTATGGATCAGATGATATCCAAAAACAGAAGCAATGAAATTGCAAGGCCAAGGCAAATCGCTATGTACCTCTGCAAAAACATGACTGACATTCCATTGGACTCCATCGGGACGCTTCTGGGAGGAAGGGATCACTCCACGATCATCCACGGCATCAATAAGATTTCTAAGGAATTAGAAACCAATGACAATACACGCAATTTAATAGAAACTATCAAGAAAAAAATCAATCCTAACTAACGTTATCCATATTTTTGTCAGTTTTTAACATATTTTTGTGGATAACCTGTCAGGGAAACGTGAAAACAAGTGGGACAAGTTTATTTTTTCTGTTGAATGGATGTTGAAGTTCCTGTTGGGCTTCATCCTCCATTCACATTGTTTCCTACCCCATTCCCCAGCTTTTTCACACACTTATGCCCCTGAATTTTTTCATGAAGTTCTTAATCTTTAAGGCTTTGCCGGGTTATTCACTTATTCACACCCCCTAATACGACGAAGTCGGATTTCTATTTATATTTTTTTCACAAGCACAACCAGGAAGGAGTTACAAACAACATGAAATTCATCTGTTCAAAATTAAACTTATTACACGGTGTTAATATTGTATCTAAAGCAGTTCCTACCAGAACGACTATGGCTATCTTAGAATGTATTCTCATCGACGCTTCTGCCAATGAAATCAAACTGACAGCCAATGACATGGAACTTGGAATAGAAACCAAAATAGAAGGTGAGATCTTAGAACGGGGAATCATCGCGTTAGACGCTAAGATATTTTCTGAGATTGTCCGTAAACTTCCTGATAATGACGTTGTGATAGAAACCGATTCTTCCTTTAAGACGACCATTACCTGTGAAAAAGCAAAATTCAATATCATTGGAAAATCAGGAGAAGATTTTTCCTATATTCCATTTGTGGAACGCAACGAACCTGTCACCATGTCCCAGTTTACATTAAAAGAAGTGATTCGTCAGACCATATTTTCCATTTCTGACAATGACAATAACAAGCTGATGACAGGAGAATTGTTTGAAATTGAAGAAAACAGCTTAAAGGTAGTTTCCTTGGACGGACATCGAATCTCCATCCGCAATATTGAGTTAAAAGACAATTATCATCACAAAAAAGTGGTAGTCCCTGGAAAAACATTACAGGAAATCAGTAAAATATTGCCGGGAAATGCGGAAGATAACGTAAACATTTTCCTGACAGAAAAACATATTATCTTTGAATTTGACCAGACTACAGTGGTTTCCAGATTGATAGACGGCGAATATTTTAAAATTGAGCAGATGCTTTCTTCGGATTATGAAACGAAGGTTAAAATCAATAAACGTGAATTATTAGACTGCATTGACCGTGCCACCCTCTTAATCAAAGAAGGGGACAAAAAACCGATTATTATGAATATAACGGATACCGTCATGGAATTAAAAATTAATTCCTTTATCGGATCTATGAATGAAGATATTGATATTTCCAAAGAAGGGGCGGATATTTTGATCGGATTTAACCCCAAATTCTTTATCGATGCGCTGAGAGTCATTGATGAAGAAGAAGTTACCCTCTATATGGTAAATCCCAAAGCCCCATGCTTTATCAAAGATGACGACGGAAAGTTTATTTATCTCATTCTGCCGGTGAACTTTAACGCGGCAACCGCATAACCGAAAGTAATTAGATGGGAGAGTCATTTCTATGATAGAAATAAAGATTCGTGAATCTGACGAATTTATCAAACTGGGACAGGCAATGAAAAAAGCCGGGCTGGTTAGTTCCGGAATAGATGCCAAGATGCTGATTTTAGACGGACTTGTAACAGTAAATGGGAAAGTAGAATATCAGCGCGGCAAAAAGTTATATAGCGGAGACGTGTTTTCCTACAATGGGGAAACGGTAAAAGTTGTCAAATGATAATCAAATCCATTGCACTAAAAAATTTTCGTAATTATGAAGATTTAACCATTGCATTTGATGAAAGCACAAATATTTTGTACGGAAATAACGCCCAGGGAAAAACCAATATCTTGGAGGCTGCTTATATGAGCGGCACCAGCAAGTCTCATAAAGGCTGCAAAGATAAGGACATGATACGGTTTGGAGAGGAAGAAGCGCATATCCGCACCATCGTAATCAGGCAGGGCAGGGAATATCAGATTGATCTGCACTTAAAAAAGAATAGGCCCAAGGGAATTGCTGTCAATAAAATTCCCATGAAAAAAGCAAGCGATCTCTTTGGCGTCCTCAACATGGTATTCTTCTCTCCGGAAGATTTAAGCATTATCAAGAACGGCCCTGCAGAACGCAGAAGATTTTTAGATATAGAACTGTGCCAGTTAGATAAGCTGTATCTTGCCGATCTGACAAACTACAATAAGATTTTGAACCAACGGAACAAATTGTTGAAGGATATGGTGTATCAGCCTGAGTTATCGGATACGCTGTCTGTCTGGGACATACAGTTGGCGGAAACCGGGAAGAAAATTATCCGGCGGAGAAAACAATTCATAGAGGAATTAAGCGAAATCGTCCATGACATTCACTATAGGATTTCAGGAAAAAAAGAGGAGCTGGAGCTGACCTACGAGCCAAGTGCGGACGCAGAGAACTTTGAGGATGAGTTAAGGAAAGGGAAAATGCGGGATCTAAAGTTATGCCAGACCTCCGTCGGCCCCCATCGGGACGATATGCTTTTTTCCATCCACGGAGTAGACATCCGCAAATTCGGTTCCCAGGGACAGCAGAGAACATCCGCCCTGTCACTGAAGCTATCGGAAATCGAGTTAGTCAAGCGTTCCATCCACGATACGCCGGTATTGTTACTGGATGATGTGTTATCGGAGTTAGACAGCAGCAGGCAAAATTATTTATTAAATAATCATTACAATACACAAACCATCATTACCTGCACCGGTTTAGACGAATTTGTCAAGAATCGCATCGAGATGAACCGGGTATATGAGGTTGCAGGCGGAAAAGTTTTTGAGAGAAGTTAGAAAGGCATAGGTTTTAGGTATGGCTACAGAAAATTTTGAAACTCCAAATGAATACGGCGCAGACCAGATACAGATTTTAGAGGGACTGGAAGCGGTTCGGAAAAGGCCTGGAATGTATATCGGCAGCACCTCTGCAAGGGGACTTCACCATTTAGTTTATGAAATTGTAGACAATGCGGTAGATGAGGCATTGGCAGGATTTTGTGAAAATATAGAAGTCACGATTAACGAGGACAATTCCATTACCGTGGAGGATGACGGGCGCGGCATTCCGGTGGGCATGAATCAGAAAGCCGGAAAATCAGCCCTTGAAGTCGTTTATACCGTCCTTCATGCCGGAGGCAAATTTGGCGGCGGAGGATATAAAGTTTCCGGCGGCCTTCATGGGGTGGGAGCTTCCGTTGTGAACGCACTTTCGACTGACCTTACAGTAGAAGTTTACAAAGAAGGCGAGATATATTCTCAAAGTTATAAAATCGGAAAGCCGTTAGATGAAGTGAAGGTAGTAGGCACTTGTGATCCGAATAAGCATGGGACCAAAGTGACCTTTCATCCCGATCCGGAAATCTTTGAGGAAACCGTCTATGATTACGATACCTTAAAACAGCGTTTGAGGGAGACTGCCTTTTTGACGAAAGGCTTAAGAATCGCGCTCACGGATGCAAGGGAGAATCACCATCACCATGAATTTCATTATGCCGGCGGCATTAAGGAATTTGTAACTTACTTAAACAGAAGCAAGGAGCCTTTATACTCTGATGTGATTTACTGCGAAGGGAACCGGGATGGCGTGTATGTGGAAGTTGCCATACAGCATAACGATTCCTACAATGACGCCACCTATAGTTTTGTAAATAACATCATTACCCCAGAGGGAGGCACCCATCTGTCCGGTTTCCGGAATGCATTGACGAAAACCTTTAATACATATGCGAGAGCCAATAAAATGATTAAAGATACAGAACCTGCTTTGTTAGGGGAAGATATCCGCGAAGGCATGACGGCGATTATCAGCGTCAAAATAGAAGAGCCGCAGTTTGAAGGGCAGACAAAACAGAAACTCGGAAACAGTGAAGCCCGGGGAGCAGTCGATTCTATCGTCAGTGAACAGCTGACCTATTTTTTGGAGCAGAATCCTGCCGTGGCAAAAAGTATTTGCGAAAAATCCCTGTTAGCGCAAAGGGCAAGGGAAGCGGCGAGAAAAGCAAGGGATTTGACCCGCCGCAAGACAGCGTTAGAGGGAATGTCCCTTCCAGGGAAACTGGCGGACTGTTCCGATAAAGATCCCAAAAATTGTGAGATTTTTATTGTAGAGGGTGATTCCGCAGGCGGATCTGCAAAAACGGCGAGAAGCCGGGCAACCCAGGCAATCCTGCCGCTGCGCGGTAAAATTTTAAATGTGGAAAAGGCGAGATTGGATAAAATTTACGGCAACGCCGAGATTAAAGCAATGATTACCGCATTTGGTACCGGAATCCATGAAGATTTTGATATCTCAAAGCTGCGGTACAATAAAATAATCATTATGACAGATGCCGATGTGGATGGAGCCCACATCAGCACTTTGATGCTTACTTTCCTCTATCGCTTCATGCCGGATTTAATTAAAGAGGGCCATGTGTACTTAGCCCAGCCGCCGCTTTATAAGATTGAAAAAAATAAAAACGTGTGGTATGCCTACAGCGATGAGGAGTTAGGGAAAATTTTAAAAGAAATCGGCCGTGACGGCAATAACAAAATCCAGCGGTACAAAGGGCTTGGCGAGATGGATGCAGAGCAGCTCTGGGAGACGACCATGGATCCGGAAAAACGTATCTTAAAACGTGTCATGATTGACGAGGAAAATTCTTCTGAAATTGACGTGACCTTTACTACCTTAATGGGGGATAAAGTAGAGCCAAGACGTGAATTTATTGAAGAAAATGCAAAATATGTCCAAAATCTGGATATATAAGATTGGAGATTAAAGTAAATGGATGACAAAATTTTTGATCAGATACATGATGTAGACCTGAAAAAAACCATGGAAACATCCTATATTGATTATGCCATGAGCGTCATAGCGCAGCGCGCCCTGCCGGATGTCAGAGATGGGTTAAAGCCGGTACAGCGCCGTGTACTTTTTTCGATGATAGAGTTAAATAACGGACCTGACAAGCCGCACCGCAAATGCGCCCGTATTGTGGGCGATACTATGGGTAAATATCATCCCCACGGCGACAGTTCCATCTATGGCGCTCTGGTAAATATGGCGCAGGATTGGTCCACCAGATATCCTCTGGTAGACGGGCATGGAAATTTTGGTTCTGTGGACGGAGACGGCGCAGCCGCTATGCGTTATACGGAAGCGCGCCTCAGTAAAATATCCATGGAAATGCTGGCGGATATCAATAAAGATACCGTTGATTTTGTGCCAAACTTTGATGAGACGGAAAAAGAGCCGACGGTTCTTCCCTCCCGTTACCCTAATCTGTTAGTCAACGGAACTACCGGCATCGCAGTTGGCATGGCGACGAACATCCCTCCCCACAACCTGAGTGAAGTCGTAAATGCAGTGGTTAAGATTATAGACAATCAGGTCAATGAGGACCGGGAGACTGATATCGAGGAATTGTTATCCATCGTCAAAGGTCCGGATTTCCCCACGGGAGGCACAATCCTGGGAACTGCTGGAATCAATCAGGCGTACCGTACCGGAAGGGGAAAAATCCGTGTCCGTGCAGTGACGGATATCGAACCTATGCAGAACGGAAAAAACCGTATTGTGGTGACGGAGCTTCCCTACATGGTGAACAAAGCAAGGCTGATTGAAAAGATTGCGGAACTGGTCCGCGACAAAAAAGTAGACGGCATCACAGACTTGCGGGATGAATCGGACAGACAGGGAATGCGTATCTGCATTGAGCTGCGCAAAGATGTAAATCCGAATGTAGTGTTAAATTTATTATTTAAGCACACCCAGCTTCAGGATACCTTTGGCGTTATCATGTTAGCTCTGGTAAATAATGAGCCGAAAGTATTAAATTTATATGAAATGTTAAATTACTACTTAATCCACCAGGAAGAAGTAGTGACCAGAAGAACAAAATATGACTTAAATAAAGCGGAGGAACGTGCCCACATCTTGCAGGGCTTGCTGATTGCCTTAGACAACATAGATGAAGTCATCAGCATCATCCGCAGCAGCCAGAATACGGCAGAGGCGAAAAACCGCTTGATGGAGCGTTTTGCTTTAAGTGAAGTACAATCACAGGCAATCGTAGATATGCGTCTGCGTGCGCTCACCGGTTTGGAGAGAGAAAAACTGGAAACGGAATATGCAGAGCTGATGGAGCGTATTGCCGAGTTAAAAGCAATTTTAGCCGACCGGAAAAAATTATTGGGAGTCATCCGGGAAGAAATCCTTATCATTGCAGAGAAATATGGAGATGAGAGAAGAACGTCAATCGGCTTTGATGAGTACGATATTTCCATGGAAGATCTGATACCTGTTACCAATACCGTGATAACCATGACAAAACTTGGGTATATCAAGCGCATGAGCATTGATAATTTCCGCGCCCAAAACCGCGGCGGTAAAGGGATTAAGGGGATGGAAACCATAGAGGATGATTATATTGAAGAACTTTTGATGACGACTTCCCATCATTACCTGATGTTCTTTACCAATACAGGGCGTGTGTACCGGATTAAGGCGTATGAAATACCGGAAGCAGGCAGGACGGCGCGCGGAACTGCGATTGTAAATTTATTGCAGCTGCAGCCGGGAGAAAAAATCACTGCCGTCATCCCCATGAAAGAGTATACGGAAGGCCATTTCCTTTTCATGGCGACCAAGAAAGGCATTGTGAAGAAAACGCCTATCATTGACTATGCAAACGTCCGCAAGACAGGCCTTGCAGCCATCAGTTTAAGGGAAGATGATGAGTTAATAGAGGTAAAGAAGACGGATAACAAGCAGGATATTTTCCTGGTGACAAAATATGGCCAGTGTATCCGGTTTAAAGAGACGGATGTAAGAAAAACAGGAAGGACTTCTATGGGCGTCATCGGTATGAATTTAGCCGATGGAGACGAAGTGATTGGTATGCAGATGGAATCACAGGGAGAAGCCCTTATGATTGTTTCTGAAAAAGGCCTTGGAAAATGTACGTTAATATCCGAATTTACAACGCAGAACCGCGGCGGTAAAGGTGTGAAATGCTATAAGATTACGGAGAAAACAGGAAATCTTATCGGTGTAAAAGCTGTAAACCAGGACAATGAATTAATGTTAATCACCACAGAAGGAATTATTATCCGTATCAAGATCAGCGACACCGCGCTTCTTGGACGTATTACTTCCGGAGTGAAATTGATGAACTTAGATGAAAACGTTACAGTTGCAAGCATTGCTAAAGTCCGTGAGGATAAGAGCCTTATCGAAAATACAGGCGCTTCCGAAATGTTACACACAGAAGAAGGGGAAAATGTGGTATTTACAGAAGAGGACGGAAACGGGCAGAAGGAGCAAAATACTGGAACGAAAGACAAGTCTTTAGAAAAATTGATAGAACGGGCGGAAGCAGATCAGGAACAATAGAAACAAAGAGAGTAAAAGCAGGGAGATAATGCCCTGCTTTTATTGCCAGTTGGAAGAAGGGGGTAAATTTTCATACCATAACTGATAGATTGTAACAGTTCAGCCCACGCCATTCGCAATCCCGCACTACGTGCTTCAAAGCTTACTATCGTAAGCTGATTGCTCATG
>CANQUZ010000006.1 GCA_947627165.1 uncultured Roseburia sp. | reverse complement strand
ATAGCTATGCGTCAGGCGGTGCTTCCGGAGTCGCAAATGTAGTCAACGGTTACGGTGCGGCGATTGCAGCAAATAACGAGACGATAAAAGCACAGCAGTCCGTGATGGAAGAGGATAAAATTCTTGCCGACCTTGCCAAATTGGATCCTGTATCCCCAGAGTATGATCAGGCAATTCAGGAATTTGCCGACAAGGTAGTTTCTGCAAAAGAAAACCTGGATTACCTTAAGGCAAATGGCAGTTCGGATGCGAAGAAGATTGACGGGCAGGATGCAATAATTAACTTAAACGGCATTGAGTATACCGGCAGTTCCAACGCATTTTCCATTAACGGCCTTACCATCAATGCCCAGGGGGTTACCGGCCCGGGAGATGACAATGCCGTTACCATTACGACACAGACCGACACCCAGGGTATTTATGATAAGGTAAAGGATTTCTTGACTCAGTATAATACTCTGATCAATGAGATCACTTCTTTGTATAACGCAGACAGTGCAAAAGGTTATGAACCGCTGACCGACGAGGAAAAAGACGCCATGTCTGATACGGAAGTCGAGATGTGGGAGAGTAAGATAAAATCCTCTTTGCTGCGCAGGGATGACAGCTTAGAGAGCATCATGAACATCATGACATCTTCCATGAATAAGGGGATGGAGATTAACGGAAAGACCTATTATCTTTCCAGCTTTGGCATCAAGACATTAGGATATCTGAACGCCGCTGAAAACGAGCAGTATGCGTTCCATATTGACGGGGATGAGGATGACTCTTCCGTATCCGGAAATGCGGATAAATTGATGGCGGCAATTACCACAGACCCGGATACAGTGATTGAGTTTATGCAGGGGCTGGCAAACAATCTGTACACAAACATAGGCAAGAAAATGGAGAGCAGCAGCCTTAGCAGTGTCTGGAAAGTGTACAACGATAAAGAGATGGCGTCTGAGTACAGCGACTATACCAGCCTAATCAAAAAGTGGGAGCAGAAGCTTGCGGCGCAGGAAGATTACTACTATAAGAAATTTGCTGCGATGGAGAGCGCGCTCAGTAAACTGCAGAGCCAGACATCGTCCATGTCCAGCCTGTTTGGCGGCTGACAACAAAAACAACGGGAGGTTTTATCATGCTGAAAAACCAGGGATATACAGCATATGCAAATAATAAAATCATGACGGCATCCCCTGCGGAGCTGACCTTGATGCTATATGAGGGGGCGATTAAATTCTGCAATATCGCCATCACGGCGGTGGAGGAAAAGAATATCGAGAAAGCGCACATTAATATCATGAAAGTGCAGCGTATTATAGAAGAATTTCGGGCGACCCTGAATCATAAGTATCCGGTGGCAAAAGATTTTGATGCGGTGTATATCTATCTGCTGCAGCGCCTCCGGGAAGCAAACCTGAAAAAAGAGAAAGAAATCTTAGAGGAAGTATTGAAACATCTCAGAACCATGCGGGATACATGGAAAGAAGTGATGCGGAAAGCCCATGCCGCTTCTTAAGAAAGGGGCGGGAGAGATTCATGAATCAGTTGTATATTAATATCTTAATTGAGAGTCTGGAGAAAAAGATTCGGATTCTGGATCAGATTATCATAGCCGACCAGGAACAGCGGGAGGGATTGGAAGATCCCTCCTTAGATCCGGATGACTTTGATTTGCTGGTAGAAAAAAAGGCTGCATATATTGAACAGTTAGAGCAGTTGGACAATGGCTTTGAAGAGTTGTTTTCCAGAGTAAAGGGAGAACTTGGCGAGAATCGAGAGGCATATAAAGAGCAGATTCGAACGATGCAGTCTCTGATACGCAAAATCACAGATAAGAGTCTGTTGATTCAAAAGCAGGAAGCGCAGAACAAGGAACTGATGCAGAAAAAATTTGAATCGGTGCGCTCCCAGGCAAGGGAAGTACGCAAAAGCCAAAAGATCGTCAATCAATATTATAAGAATATGATGAAGTCCAACTATAACGATCCGCAGTTTATGGACAACAAAAAGTAGCAGGTTTTAAGATGGATAGAAAAACAAAATTTTCTTTAAAAATTTTGTTTTTGCTATAAAGTATCGGAACGATGTTCCGATATATATTACAAGTAAGCAAGGTAATGCGGAATATTGATAAGGATTATACAGATAGACCAATTACCTTAGCAGGTTACTTAATAACGGAAGTCCTGGTGAAGCGTACGGTCAGTAGGGTGGAAGTTATAAAAACAACAAACATTAGCAGCATGGAGGCTGCGGTAAATTCAAGGAGGAAATGAATTATGGTAGTACAGCACAATCTTCAGGCAATGAACGCAAACAGACAGTTGGCAGGAACCGCAACAGCACAGGGAAAATCTTCTGAGAAGTTAGCTTCTGGTTACAGAATTAACCGTGCAGGCGACGACGCTGCAGGCTTAACAATTTCTGAGAAAATGAGAAGCCAGATCCGTGGATTAAACAAAGCTTCTTCTAACGCACAGGACGGTGTTTCCTTAATCCAGGTTGCTGAGGGTGCGTTAAATGAAACTCACTCTATTTTACAGCGTATGAATGAGTTGGCTACTCAGGCAGCAAACGACACCAATACTACAAGTGATAGAGAGGCTATCAAGGCGGAGATTGATCAGTTATCATCAGAGATTAATAGAATTAGTTCCACCACACAGTTCAACACGATGAACTTGTTAGATGGTAAGTTTACTGCGAAGTCCCTTCAGGTTGGTTCTCTCTGTGGTCAGGCAATTACAGTTAGTATTTCTGCGATGGATTCTTCTAGCCTTGGTGTCAAGAGCTTGAAAGTTAGCAGCTTTTCAAGTGCTGGAGCATCAATGAAGAGTATTCAGTCTGCTATTCAGAAAGTATCTAGTCAGAGATCTAATCTTGGTGCTATCCAGAACCGTCTGGAGCATACGATTGCTAACTTGGATAACATTGCTGAGAATACCCAGTCTGCTGAGTCTCGTATCCGTGATACAGATATGGCAGAAGAGATGGTTGAATACAGCAAGAACAACATTCTTGCTCAGGCAGGTCAGTCTATGCTGGCTCAGGGCAACCAGTCTACACAGGGTGTGTTATCTTTATTACAGTAATTCAAACATTTATAAAACCGGCAGCAAGCTGCCGGTTTTATTTTTTCCCCAGAAAATAAAAAGTAGTTGTTTTGGCGTATCGGATCAATATTGCTGGAAGAAAAACAACGGGAGGCTTTTATGGAAGAATTAGACTTAATAAAAAATATGAAACAGTGTGCAGAAATGCTTTACCAGAATAGAGAGCAGGAAGCTTATCAGATGATTCATAGAATTCTCCCGGAAATGAATCAAATGTTACAGAAACGGATGCGTTCTTCCAATGAGATGGGGGAAATGGTGCTGTCTGCCTTAAATGAATTTGTGGAAGATTTTCAGAAAAAAGATAACCTGGGACTGGCGGATTTGCTTGGATACACAATTCCGGGAATGATAAGGGCTTGCGGAGTGGAAGAAGAAAACCATCCAGAGGGAAGTGAGCAGATACTTCCCAGTTATGTTAGGATCATGGAGAAAGAATAGGAAACGGCAATGGCGGGAATGAGTATCTTAGAGAAGAATGAAGAAATCCTTAAGAATATACACACAGAATTTTACGATAAATATTTAGAAGCGAAACACACCATCCAGACGGATTGCATCATAGAAGAATTGGAAGATGGGGAGAAAATCATATGCCGTATCTGGGAGGGGCATGAATGGCGTTTGAATAGCGCCTATGATCCTAATAGGGCGGCAAATTTATATGCGGATCGATATGGTAAATGGTGTGATTTTGCAGTTTTGTGCATTTTTGGATTGTCAGATGGAAAGGCAGTCAGGGAGTTATTAAAGAACTGCAATGAAACACAGAGTGTTATAATATATGAACCGGATGCGGGAGTTTTCCTTACGGCATTGGAATGGTTTCCCCTGGAAGATATTTTTTGCAGACAGGGGTTAAAATTAGTAGTAGAAGGAATTAACGGAAGTGAGATGCAAACAGTGCTGCAGAATGTCGTGACGTACCAGAACCATACCTTAATGCAGCATTGTATTTTACCCAATTATGATATCCTTTACACCCAAGCCTGTGAGAGATATATTGAAAGAATGCTCCATTATTCAAAACTGGAAGTTTTCAAAAAAAATACGGAAATCAATTATGCGGCAAGGATGGCGGATAATATTATGGAGAATCTGCCTTATATGATAGAGCAGAGTTCCGTGTGTGATTTGGAGAGGGCATTTAGCGGATTGGATTTAAAAGAAATCCCAGCCATTATAGTTTCTGCGGGTCCATCTTTGGACAAAAATATCAGAGAATTGAAACAGGCGGAGGGAAAAGCATTTATTATCGGAGTGGACTCCTCATTGAAAGCCTTGGTTAGAGAGGGGATACGCTTTCAAATAGCTGTCAGTGTGGATCCCAGAAAGGATCCGGGGGTTTTTGGGGATGAGAGAGTGCAGAATCTGCCCTATGTGTTAGATAGCTATTCTCTTCCGATGATTGCCGAAACAGCCAAAAAACGGTTGTTTTTTGCTAGTGGATATGGATTTTCGGGATTTCAAAAACTTTTGTTTTCTTTGACGGGGAAAGAAACGGGAGATTTAAATACCGGGGGATCTGTGGCGACAAGTGCGTTTTCTTTGGCGAAAAAGTTGGGATTTGGCAATATTATTTTGATAGGGCAGGATTTGGCATTTACCGGAGGAAGAGGCCACGTCAGCGGTTTTGAAGCGTCTGAAGAAGAAAATCGAAAACATTTAGAAAAGAGGACGTTGGTGGAAGTGGAGGCAAATGGAGGCGGTATGATAGCCACCGACATACAAATGGATTCCTATCGTCAATGGTTTGAGATGGAGATTGAAAAGGCAAAGCCAACGATTACGGTATACAACGCAACAGAGGGCGGTGCCAAAATCCACGGAGCGATAGAGATTTCTCTGGCAGAAGCGATTAAAAAATTGTGCAGCCGGGAAATGGATTTTGACCGCGTTATAGCAGAAGTCCCGACAATGTTTAATGCGGAAGAAAGGAAAATGGTTTATCAGGAATTGTACAGTTCCACGAAACGATTAGAGGAGTTGGAAACACGAATACAAGGATATATAGGGGATTATGAAAAGCTAATAGAATTAGAACGGTCAGGACAACAGAACACCTCAGCGTATCGGGAACTTCTCCAGGCAGTATATCGTGCAAACCACATAGAAGAAACAGAGTTGTATCTGAGTTTAGCAAAGCTATATGCCAAAAATGCGGAATATGAAGCTGCAGGTGATATTTATGAATCCACAGAATTGTCAGTGGAAGAAATTCTGCAGAAAGGAAAAGCATTGCTGGAAGGATATGTGGAAGGCATTCATATATGCAGCAAACAGATGGAAGAAATTTTACTTCCCAAACTGCCCCCTCTAATGTCATAGAGCGGGCAAGGAGAAGGCCAATTCCAACATTTGGGTGAGACGTATTGGCCAGGTATGGCAGAGTTTTACTTTTTGATAACCGTTTTCTGCAATTTCGGTGCGTTCTTTGGGATGTTCGAGATAATAAGCAGCAAGATCTAATAATTCTTCCTTGCAGGAATAGAGGATAATATCTTCCCCCGGCGTCAAAAAATTGGGGATTTCTGACTGATAGTTTGAAATCAGGAAGCCATGGCAGCCAAGCACATCCCATACGCGCAGGGGGATGCCGCTGCGGATTGATTTTGCAGTGATGTTCAGGTTAATGGCACTGTGATGAAAGACCAGCGGCATTTCCGTATGAGTCTTGACGCGTCCTTTGGGATGGACCGGCAGGGAAGATGCATCGCTGGCAGAATACAAATCCACAGAAAAGTCCCTGCCGAGGGCGGATAAAAGCTCTATCCGCTCCATGGAAGTGATTTTTGTACCGAGATAGTACTGGGCAAGAACTGCCCGGTAATTTTTTTGCGATTTTTCGGGAAAGCGATAGAAATTGGGCGTACTGTTGGCAATTTCTACTGCCATCTGCTCTTGCAGCACTTCTTCCAGAAAGAAATATCCGTACACTTTTGCCTGTGCCGCAATGATTCCGTCAATGTACCCATGGACAAAGGCAGAAGGAAATCTTAAATCATCGTAGGGGCATTTCTCCGTATAAAGAGAACCCACAAAAGAGATCTGGGAAGAAAAAGTTTTCGGTAAGGAATTGGAAGATGCAGAAAGAATCTTGTCCCAACGTTTGACGTTCACGGCAAGGGGGAGATAAAAAATACATAAAGGGTTAAAATGGACAAATTCTTCATATAAAGCATGGTCAAAAAGAAAAATCCGATTCCAGGGATTCGCAATCGAAGTGGAAAATAATTCCAACACAGGGCTGTCTACAATCAGAGAGAGATAGGGAATATGGTAAATATTGCAGCATTCAGAAATAGCGGGGAAAAAGTTGACTGTAAACACAAAACGGTAATCTTTCTTGGAAAAAGCCTCACAGATGAGAGCAATCTGCCGTTCTCCCGTGATGGATTTGTCGTAAATCTCCGCTGTAATCGTATCTACATGAAAACCCAGCTCCTCAAAGCCGGAAATAATATCTGGCTCACAGATACTTCCGTATTGATAAAAAAGCAGTGTCATAATGTCTCCTTGCTTGTATGCTGTAAATTAATGCTGCCTGTATTTTAACTTGTCTCGCTGTACCTGCTCAATAGGGAGAATTTCCTCCTTTTTGTAGGTCAGGGAATCATAAACAGCATTTAAATTGCGGACTAATTTGCGCACGCCGTCGGGCTCTAAAGAGGCAGCGTGATCCGTTCCTTTCCAGGTACGGTCCAAGGTATAATGGCGCTCAATGATATTAGCTCCTAAAGTATAAGCAGCAACATCCACTGCGATTCCCAAATGATGCCCGGAAAAACCGATAGATTTTACTATGGAGCCATAGGACTCTTTCATACGTTCGATTTCTAAGAGGCAGATGTCGGAAAAAGGAACAGGGTAGCCTGACGTACAGTTAAATAAGACCAGGTCGCCGGCACGTCCGTTTTTCTCAAAAAGACGCACGATTTCTTCTTCCTCCTTATGGGTTGTCATGCCAAAAGAAAGCTGGATTTCACCATCATAATGATCACACAGCCACTGAAGCATCTCAAAATGCGTATTGCATGCCGAAGGGATTTTGATAAACTTAGGATGCAATGAGGCGATCTCCTTTGCAGAGGTCATATCCCAGACAGAAGTGGCATAGGTGATGCCTGCCTGCTCACACCATTCTTTTAACTGGGCGTGCTGCGATACGGTAAACTCTAAGAACTCCCTGTGAGCGCCATAAGTATCTCCATAAGCGTTGGATGGGTTGGGATGCGGAGCATGATACTGTTCCGGAGTTAATAATTCCCGGGGGCAGCGCTTTTGAAATTTGATGGCGTCCGCATGGCAGAACATGGCTGCAACATGGATAAGCTCCTTTGCAATTTCCATATCCCCTTTATGATTACATCCTGCTTCGGCAATAACATATGGTTTTTGGTATTGTCTCATAGTAATTCCTCCCTGTTAGGCACTAAATATATATCGGAAATCCGCCGATAAAACTTAATAGATGAGGAGAACGAACATAAGGAAAAGTGGCAGGAATATGAGGGGCGAGTTCATTAGGAGAGTGGAAAGGTGAAGAAGGATGGATAAGTTTGATGTAAAAGTGATAAACAGCTTAGAAGATATTTGCAGAGATATGTCTGCTTTGATGCAGCCGCTAGATCAAATAATCCGGAGGGCAGTGCATGGTCCGGAAGCGATGGAGCAGCTTACGGAAAAAATTGCCGACATTGCTACGCAGGCGGAAGAAAATGGAGATTTGGAATTGATGAAATTTATTTGCTCTAATATTCTGCCTCAGATGGATGGCATCTACCAGTTATATGAACAGCTTGAACAGATAAAGAGGAATCTCAAAAAAAATGAAACATTAATGAATCTTTTGAAGCCAAACTGCATATGCCATATTGCAGCTGATACGGTAGGGAATGTGGGAGACTATATTTTGGTGAGGAGCTTCCGTAAACTTGTGGAAAGAAAGAATTCTGACATAAGCTGGTGTCCTATTTATATCCGGGATGAAGTCGATGAGGAATATCTGTCCGTATGCAATCAAAGTAAGGGAATTCTTTTAGGGGGGGGAGGATTTTTTCTTAGAGATACCAACCCAAATGAATTATCGGGTTGGCAGTGGGCGATTTCTGTGGAGGACTTAAAAAAGATAAAAGTACCGATTTATGTGATGGGGGTAGGGTACAACCGTTTCCGTGAGCAGGAGGAATTTGCGGAGTGCTTTATTGAAAATATCAATCAGTTGGTGGAACAGAGTGCGTTTTTTGGACTAAGGAACCATGGATCGATTGAGGCGATCCGGGGCTACCTTCGGGAAGAATTAAAGGGGAAGGTAACATACCATCCTTGTGCCACTACAGTTTTAAGCAAACTGTATCAACTGCCTGAGAGATCGGCAAAGAAACCATACATTGCTTTAAACTGTGCTTTTGACAGGGCGGGATTGCGTTACCAGGATAAGATGGATGATGTAATGTACTCCATTGCAAGAGTAGCGAAAGAATTGGCAGAAGATTATGAGATACATTGCTATATGCATTGTCCGGCTGACGAGATGATATGCAATTATTTAGACAGATTAGAAGTGCCCTATGAGAAAATATTTTTGTGGGCAGAGCTGGAAGTGAAAGTTCTGACCGCTTTAGAGTATTTAAGGTACTATACAGAACCGGAATTGGTTCTGGCAGTCAGGGGGCATGCACAGATGATCCCATTTGGCTGTAAAACTCCGGCAGTCAGCATGATTTCCCATGATAAATTAAAATGGTTTTTGGAGGACATTGGTCATCCGGAATGGGGGGTCGAAGTATTAGATGAAGACTTTGAAGCAAAATTGTTAGAAAAATCCCGTTATATGTTATCGCACCGGGAAGAAATCTGCCAGCAGATTGAGATAGCCCAGGAGCGGCTGTGGAGAATCATGCAGGAGAATTTAAGCAGCCTTGATATCTGAGAGTAACAGTTCAGCCATAAGCAGTCTCGTAGGCGAATCATGCCTGCATGAATGAGCATACGAGACTGCTTATGAGCAGAACGCCCGTTCATGAGCAATTTTGAAGCCCGTAGTGCAGGATTGCGAATGGCGTGGGTTGAACTGTTACATCTGAGATAAAAATGAAGAAAGATAAGTGGGAGGATACATGAGAGAGGCAATGCGTGATGATGATTGCATCATCATATATCAGGAAAACAGGAAAGAAACTGCAGAATTATCTTTTTTGGACATCTTATTGGATGAAACATTAATTTATGGGACAGTGTGTATCCCGTGGAAATGCTTTGAGAAAGTAAGCACCATCAATCGCCGTTTGCCCGGGAAGCAAATCTATGAATTATTATTGCGCCTTGCGGAAGTGTTTCCTGTGTATCTTACCGGAGAAGAGCTGGCGGATGCCAAAGGGAAGATGGTGCTTGAGAGCAGAGAAGAGGAAGTAAGTTTTTCGGAACTGCAGGCAGATTGCTATATAATTTCCAGATACAAAAAGATATTGTTGGAGCAGCAGTTATTTGATAATGCGGTAGAGGGGGTGTTAGGGCAGGCAAAGCTGCTTGGATGCGATACCGAAATGGTGGAGTTTCTATCGGATATGTTGAAGGAGTCGGATGATTACAGGCGTCTCTATCTTGGAAGCCAGCCATTTCTGATCCATACAGGAGACACGGTCTGCTATAATATCTTAAGTGTGTTTGCGGGAGAGATGGGAAATGCATTAAGGCGAAGAGGGTATCTGGTAGAATATTTTGATGTATCCAAAGAAAGTTTTTTGGAGAGCGTCCGCTTTATGGGGCAAAGCTTTCAGGCAGTGATTGGTTTCCAGAATGTCATGTTTTCAGCAAAAATGGTATCGGGACAGTTTCTGCACGATCGTATCACAGGACCGAAATATAATTATATTTTTGATCATCCAGTATTTTTGGATCATTTTTTTAGGGAAGTACCCAGGGAACTGACCTTGTTTACGGTTGATAAAGGTTATGCAGAATTTGCGAAAAAGCACTATCCGTTGGATGCAATCTTTTTTCCGCCTGGAGGAATGATAAGGGAATTTTGTGAAAAAAAGCGGGTATTTGACGTTGTATTTATTGGATCAAATTATGATAATGTGGAAGAAATAAGGGAACTTTTGTGGAAAATGAGCCGTGAAAAACGCTTTCTGATAAATCGGTTTTGTTTGATGATGCGCAAATATCCCCATCTTCCGGCAGAACAATTACTGGCTTTGGCGTTGGAATACTATGGCATCTCTCTGTCAGAAGAAGGATTTTTGGATCAGCTTCATGAAATCCGTCCAGTGATATTTTATATGATGTACTATTTTCGCCGCAAAATAATAGAGTCGCTTGTGGAATCTGGAATTAAGGTGGATGTTTTTGGAGAAAGTTGGGCGGGGTCAAAGCTTTGCCAACATCCCAACTTTGTCTGGCACAAGCAAGATCTTTCTGCCGAAGAATGCCTTCTGGTTTGGCAGCAGTCAAAAATTGCATTAAATATCATGTCCTGGCATAAAAACGCATTGACGGAACGTATTTTGAACAGTATGCTGCAAAAAGCAGTTGTACTTACGGAGAGAAATCCCTATATGGAGGAGGAATTTGAAGAGGGGAGGGAAGTGGTTTTCTATGACCTTGCCCGTTTGGAAAAGCTGCCGGAATTAGTGTCATCTCTTTTAGGGGATGAGAAACGCTTAAGAGATATCGCAGAGAGAGGATATCAGAGGGCGAAATCCTCCCATACTTGGGATTGCCGTGTGGGAGAATTTCTGGCACTTCTTGATCGAGGGTGCCGGGAGGGATGCTGTTAGCCCAAGGCAAGATTTATCATAGTTTCAACACGGTTCCGATAGGTATGCTCCTGCTTTACCTTATAAAAACCGTTTTGGGCAATTTCCATCCGTTCTTTTTCATGGGACAAGTAATACTCTATTTTTTGAAGCAGGTCTTCAATGCCGTCATAGTAGTCATAATCTTCTCCCGGAACAAAAAAATCCAGAAAATCTTCCTGGTAGTTGCTGAGCAGAAAGCCGCCTGCACCCAGGATGTCGAAAGCCCGGAGGGGCATACCGGAACGGATGCTCCTTAACGTAATGTTCAGGTTAATCTTGCTGTTTTTAAAGACATGGGGCATTACATCATAATAGTCGATTGCCCCCATATTGTGGATATGGGGGAGCATAGGGGTAGCGTTATGGGTGTACAATTTTGTGTCAAAGCGTTTTGAAACCTGGGATAAAATCTCCTGCCGTTCAAGAGCGGTAATTTTTCTGGCAATAAAATAATTGGCATAGACATAAGATTCTGATTCCGTGCCGCCGGGCTGCGGCTTGTAGTTTAAGGATTTTTTCATTTCCCGGATAATATCCGGGGTCAGCAATTCCTCAACAAAAAAGTAACCGCTGATTTTCTGCTGAGCCGCCATGATAGCGTCAATATACCCCTTGGTGTATGCATCTAAGTCAGCCATACGGTCTAAGAGATTGTGATCCTCGTTGTAGAGAGCACCTACAAAGGAGACGTCACTGGATACGATAGCTGCTTTTTCTTTTGGCAGTGTCATTTTTTCTAAACGGTCTGTATTAGCGCATAACGGCAGATAATAGACCGTAGAAATCCCTT
Organism: uncultured Roseburia sp.; assembly: GCA_947627165.1. Taxonomy (GTDB): domain Bacteria; phylum Bacillota; class Clostridia; order Lachnospirales; family Lachnospiraceae; genus Roseburia. The sequence continues at coordinate 19,301 of CANQUZ010000006.1, read as the reverse complement.
CTTTCAAAAAGTCAAGATAAGTCGCCTTATCAAAGAGGAAGACATGATTGCAGGAATTGATAAGCGTATAGGAGTACAGGGAAACCAGAGGGTTATCATAGACAAAGGAAAGATAGGCTAAATGGTTTCTCTGGCAGCCATTTGACAGAGCGGGATAATAGTTAAAAGAAAATACAAAACTGTAATTTTGGTTCGAGACAAAATCATCAAAAAAATCATCGAATTCTTTGCAGAGGGCTTCGCTAATCTTTTCATGGTTAAAAAAATTTACATCAAATCCGTTGGAGTTGAAAGCGGCAGCCATGTCTGGCTTGCCGAAAGAGGGACTGTCTAAAAAAAGCATTTTCATCATATCATAACTCCTGTAACTATATCAAATCTTTTATTTTATCGGTTCATTGGGAAAGAAATCCAATGGGGGTTTAAAAAATCTTCAATACTGCCGTAATACCCATGCGAGCGGAGATAGTTCTTCAGACTGTTCTCCTGTTCCTTATAGAACGGATAATCATGGGAAGAGGGGCGTTTTACGGGGAGTTCATAGTCGCCGTAGATATTGGTCAATATTTCATGGTATTTTTTTGGGACGGCAATCGGAAACGTTTCAAAAGGGAGCATGAGCCATTCGTCAAACCACTCTTTCCGGTAGAGACCTTGTTCAAAGCAGGAATAATAGGGATAAAAAGTCAGAAATTCGCATTCGTCCTCCGTATACATAGAACTGAGAGAATCCACCAGTCGGTATAGATAGGGTTTTGTGCCTTCACCTCGGGGAATGGTGACATTGCAAAGACCTTCAATATGAATGAGCATTTTCTCCGCATCATCGACAGACAGTGTGTCGTAATCTTTCAAAAGAGATATGACGACCTTTGTAAGCATTTTTTGCAAACCTAAAGTTTCGGGGTCGCTTGGAACGGCATCCAGTGGAAAAATATCAATAGAAATTCCCCGATAAGGAAAGCCGTGAAATCTTTTCAGGAAATCAGGGAGTTTCCAGTAAGAAGGAATCGTAGTAACGAGAGACTGGAAACAATCTGTCATATCTCGGATTTCTTTGAGCGGGGAATACATACCCCCTAACGTGATTCCTTCCGGAAGCTCTTTGGGAAGGATGGAAATCAATTTATTATAGTCATTTCTTTTGAGGAAAATATCAATATCGTCATCCCAGGGAATGAAGCCTTGATGGCGGACAGCGCCAAGCATTGTTCCGTATGCTGCAAAATAAGTAAGGCGGTGGCGGCGGCAGATGTCTGTAAGAAGTTCTAACAGCTCCATTTCTGCAGCCCAGGCACGTTTCATCATTTCTGGAACAAAAAAATCACAACGGTATTCACCGGAAAAAAAGTCATCGGGAAAATACATGATTACTGCACTCCTTTTTCGCTTTTTGTAATATTTATTTTATCGGCAGAGAGGAGAGTATACATAAGAGGAAGTCCGATTGAAATATAGAGAAATTATTTGTTTAGAAGTTATAAGAAAATGCCGATATAATATAATATATAAAAGAGGGGCATGGAAAATCGAATCGTGCAAAATACAGAGAAGATACGGAGGATAATCTATGCAGGCAATAATATTAGCGGCTGGTATGGGGAGACGGTTAAAGGAGCTGACGAAAAACAATACGAAATGTATGGTAAAAGTAAATGGGGTGACGCTGATTGAGCGTATGCTCCATCAGATAGAACGCAGAGATATTTGCCGCGTTATTATCGTGATTGGTTATGAAGGGGAGAAACTAGTAGAGTATATCCAGGGATTGGACATAACGCTTCCAATCCATTATGTGGTGAATACGTTGTATGATAAAACAAATAATATTTATTCGTTAGCATTAGCTCAGGAATACTTAAAACAGGATGATACGCTTCTGTTTGAATCCGATTTGATCTTTGAAGATGCAGTTTTAGATAAATTATTGGACGATCCGAGTGACACACTTGCTCTGGTTGATAAATATGAAGGCTGGATGGACGGCACGTGTGTAAAACTTGCGTCAGATGATACAATAGAGACGTTTGTGTCCCGGAAAAATTTTAAATTCAGGGAGATGAGAGATTATTTTAAAACAGTCAATATTTATAAATTCAGCAAACGTTTTTCGGAAACATATTATGTTCCTTTTTTGAATGCGTATGAGAAGGCGCTTGGGGAGAATGAATATTATGAGCAAGTTCTTAGAGTGATTACGATGCTGGACAAGCCGGTGATAAAAGCGAAGAGGCTCACAGGTGAAAAATGGTATGAGATTGATGATATACAGGATCTTGATATTGCAGAGTCGATTTTTATGCCGGATGAGGAACAGCGCATTTCCTTGCTTCAGGGAAGGTTTGGCGGTTATTGGCGTTACCCTAAGCTGATAGACTTTTGTTATTTAGTAAATCCTTTTTTTCCTCCGGAAAGATTGATGGATGAATTGGAAGTTAATTTCCGCACACTGTTGGTTTCCTATCCTTCTGGAATGCGTGTGAACTCACTGCTTGCTGCTAAAAACTTTAATGTTGCCCAGGAAAATATTTTGGTAGGGAATGGGGCCGCCGAATTAATAAAAGCGATGATGTCGCGGTTGAAAGGAAAGATAGGGATTATACGTCCTACCTTTGAAGAATATGCACAGAGGTATCCGGAGAGCGATATAGTATGTTTTTGGCCGAACAATAAAAATTATGCCTATACAGCTGCAGATGTCATTGAGTTTTTTGATAGAAACCCGATCAATAACCTTATTTTGATTAATCCGGACAATCCGTCGGGAAATTATATTCCGCGATCGGGATTGTTAGAACTGATATCATGGACCAAAGAACGGGGGATTTTGTTGATAATCGATGAATCCTTTTCTGATTTTGTAGATGAATCGGAAAGCACTCTATTAGAAAATCAACTTCTTTTGGAAAATCCGCATTTATATGTGATAAAAAGTATCTCAAAATCTTACGGTGTTCCGGGACTTAGGCTTGGTGTTTTAGCATCAGGCAGCAAAGAGGCTGTTTCTGAGATGAAACGGGATGTTGCTATATGGAATATCAATTCTTTTGGCGAGTTTTACTTACAGATTATGGAAAAATACAAAGAAGATTATGTTCGGGGCTTGGAGAAGTTTCGGAAGGAACGTAAAAGATATCAAAGCAGACTGCAGGATATACCGGGATTAAGAGTGATTCCCTCGCAGGCCAATTTTATTATGGCTGAAATTGTAGAAGGATTAGCCGCTGCTGAACTTACACGAATATTGATTGAAAAATATAATATTCTGATAAAAAACCTTTCGGATAAGATGGATAGGGAGAACTGTCAGTATATTCGTCTTGCAATTAAATCGCCGGATGAAAATGATATACTGGTTGAGGCGTTAAATAAAATAATGGGGGATCAAAGATGAAGATTTGTATTGTAGGCGGCGGGCATATTGGGACAACATTGGCTGCTTACATAAAACACAGCAATCCTGGGATAATGGTAGCAATGCTTACGAAGAATCCGCATAAATTTTCCAATCCTATCTTATGCCATGATATAGAAGGTGATTTTTCTTATGATTCTTACCTTGATATAATCAGTGAAAGGCCAGCAGAAGCCTGTAATGAAGCAGATGTTATTTTTATTACTGTTCCTCATTTTGCAGTAGAAAGCGCGTTTTTGGATATTGCGCCTCATACTCCTCCCGGTGCATTTGTTGGAGTGATTCCGGGAGGCGGTGGGTGCGAATTTTTTTTTGATAAGTATTTTCCTGATACGGTTACATTGTTTGGCTTTCAAAGAGTACCTTTTACTGCAAAACTGGTAGAGTATGGAAAGGAAACGGATTTGAAAAGCTGGAAGCCCTATAGTGTAGTTGGTGTATTAAAGCAAAAGAGGCTTGGTTTAGTGTGTGAACTTATGAATGCCTGTGGTCTATCAGTCCGGGAGGCGCCGAATTATCTTTCGGTGGCTCTGACTCCAAGTAACCCAATTTTGCATACATCAAGAATCTACGAGATGTTTAGGGGATACGAAAGAAAACACAAATTTCCTGATACTTATAAATTTTATGTAGGATGGACAGATGAAGCATCAAAAATACTATTTCAGCTAGATGAGGAACTGCACGAACTTTTGGATCAAATAACCGAATTGGATACATCAGCGATCCGTCCGCTTTCAGAGCATTACGAGTCCTATACAGTAACAGAACTTACAGCCAAAATAAATAGCATTCCAACATTCCAATCAGTATTTGCTCCCCTGGCAAAATGTGCGGATGGTATGTACATTGCAGATGTGCGGTCGCGTTTATTTGCAGAAGATTTTCCATTTGGACTGGCGATTTTTAGAGATTATTTTGAATATTTCCATGTTGCTGCGCCTGTGATGGATAAGGTTCTAAAATGGTATGCGGACTATGTGGGAGTGAAATGGTACATTGGTGAGAAATTCGAAGGGGTAGATTTGAAATTTACAGGGATTCCGCGTAGGTACGGGATTGCTGACAGGAAAGAACTAATAGGCCGATATTTATGAGGAGGAAACGAAACTTGACTGAACAAGAATGTGTACTATTAAAAAAGATTTTAGATGAGAAATCATATTATCCGGAAAAATGCAGAAAAAGTTACGATGAACGAAGGGAAGAGTTGCTTTCATGGTATCGTAAGTATGGTGAAGTCAATGAATTTTATAACGTATGGGGATTTGATTGTGCAGACTCCGAGGAACCAGACAGATGGTTGGATCATGGGATTTTCAGAAAACAGAGGTACGAGATTAATTCTCGATTTAGAAGTTATGGGGATACGCTGTCAACGAATTATACAGCAGTTATGCGGGATAAAAGTTTGTTTGAGGCTTTTGTATCACAATTAATCCATGATGAGAAAAAATATGTCAGATCCTATGCTTTTTTTAAGGGATTTCAGTATCTATCCAACGAGAATGACGATCAATTTAGAAAAAATGATACATTTGAAAAATTTTGTAAAAGGCATGAAGGCGAAACGGTTGTATTCAAACGCGCGACAGGTTGTTCTGGTCTAGGGGTTTATATTTGTAAGATTAAAGAGGGGAAAATATATACATCGGACTTTCCGGAAGGAGTATCTCTGGCTGATTATTTAAAAGAGATTCTTAAGCCAAATGCAACATGGATGTTACAGCCTTTTATAAAGCAACATCCATTTATGGAAAAACTAAATCCGAGGACGGTTAATATTGTCAGGATTGTAACATTCCATACTGGAAAACGGGTCTTTTCTGTTCCGCCTATGCTTGTGTATGCAAGGAAAGATACACAGGTATGCAATTCTGATCAGGGAAGCTATTATGTTGGAATCAGTTCCGATGGAACGATAGGAAATAAGGCGTTTGATCGCCTGTCAAGCAGTCTGGTTACTTGTGCCGCAGGAGGGGAAAGACTTCCATATTTTGAGGAACTGAAGGAGTTGGTGCTTACGCTCCATAGAGGGATTCCAGAGCTGTTTACGATAGGGTGGGATGTTGCCATTACACCGGAGGGACCTCTGGTTTTTGAAGGAAATGATGGCTGGTGCCCGTATGTCAGTGAATGGGATTCCGAGACGGCATTACGGCCTGTTTGGGATGCTGCTGTGCTGGAACGGAAAGAGTATTATCATATGGACATATAAGCAAATGATTTTGAGATTAAGATATTAGAGCATCTGGCCGATAAATACATTATAATATGCGAAAGGGACAGCGATACAATGGCTGGGTAAAAAACCATGGAAACAAATAGAAGTGAGCAGATTGAAGCATTACAGACCCTGATGGAATATAATGAAAGAATTAAAAAAAACATTCCGATCCTCGTAAAAGAGTTATCAGGACAGCGTTTGGATGATACAGATAAATTTATGGACAGCATTATCAAAGCGATTAACTGGGAGATACAGGTCATGAATCTTACCATGGATGTGCTCAACGAGGGAAAAGAGCGTATTGCAAAAGAGGCAGTGAACGAAAAGATTGTCTCATTAAGCGATGCGATTGCTACGAAAGAAGATGAAAAGATTGCGGAAAGCTTTCAGCAGATAGTACCTGTGTTGGAAACGATTGGGGCGGCTGCAAAAGAAGTAGTGGCATAAAAAGAGAGGGCAATCATGAACGTAGCATTCATACCCGTTAGGGGAGGGAGCAAATCCATCCCATTAAAAAACATTAAAAATATGTGCGGGAAGCCGCTTGTTTATTGGACGGTGGCTGCGGCCTGCCGTTGCTCCTCCATTGACAAGGTATATGTGGCAACAGACAGCGAGCAGATTAAAGAGACAGTGCACCGCATCAAAGACACAGAAAAAGAGGATGTGTTTCAAAAAATAGAGGTGATTGGCAGAAGCGCAGAAACGGCGACAGATACGGCTTCCACAGAAGCAGCCATGTTGGAATTTGCAGAGCGATATGAGTTTGAACATATCGTTTTGATTCAGGCAACGTCTCCTCTCCTGTCGGAGGAAGATTTAGACCGGGGCTTCGCCCTCTATCAAAAGGGCGATACGGACAGCGTCCTGTCAGTAGTGCGGCAAAAACGGTTTCATTGGAGCGTGGACGAGGACGGTAATGCAAAAGCGTTAAACTATGACTGTTATCACCGTCCCAGAAGGCAGGATTTCGCAGGATGTTTTGTAGAAAACGGAGCTTTTTATATTACTTCAAAGGAAAGGCTGTTGGATACGAAAAACCGCATTTCCGGTCAGATCAAAGCCTGTGAGATGGAAGAGGATACTTTTTTTGAAATTGACGAGCCTGGGGATTGGGTAGTCATTGAGAATTTGTTAGACCGGAGATTGAGGGCAAAGAAGCATCCGGGTACGGAAAGAAAACCCATAAAAATGTTTCTGACAGATTGTGACGGCTGCCTCACAGATGGGGGAATGTATTACTCTGAACAGGGAGATGAATTAAAAAAGTTTTCTACCCTGGACGGCATGGGATTTCGGCTGTTGCGGGAAAAGGGGATTATCTGCGGGATCGTGACAGGAGAAAATACCAAATTAGTGCAAAGGCGGGCGGAGAAATTAAAACTGGATGTTTTAAGACTGGGTGTTATGGACAAGCTTGCCGTAGTGAAAGCGCTGTGTGAGGAATATGGAATCTCTTTGGAGGAAGTTGCCTATATGGGGGATGATATTAATGACAGCGAGGTGTTAAAGTCTGTTGGATTTTCCGCCAGTGTTCCGGGTGCGGTACTGTCTGTGGCGGAGCAGGTGGATTATGTGACAAGGCGGCAGGGAGGAAACGGCGCTGTGCGGGAAGTGATAGACTATCTTTTGGCACAGGGAAGTATCTGATTATTAAGATTCAATATTGCAATGGACGATTTATCATGGATGATAGGAAAGTCCTCTTAGATTGACAGCAGGACACAGGGAAGTGGAACGATATAGAGAATAGATAAAGAGTTCATGATAAAATGAAAACGTTTTTTCATGGACTTTTTATTATTCAGGGAAAAACTGCAATACCAGAGAGATTATTTGGAATACGCAAAGCAGTTATAGAGGTGGAGATTATGCGGCTTACAAAAAAAGTGCAGTTTATGCGAAAATGTGATCGTCTTAAAGGTGTGCAGAAATGTTTGGAGAAATACGAAAAAGAAAATTTAAAAAGCGATAGTACCGAACAGGCTTGTTATGAACTGCTGGTAGAGCTGCAGGAATGCGCCATTGATTTGGGAAGTGAATTGGAGAGGGAAGGGCGAAAGGATATCGTTGCAAAGTTGGAATCCTACTGTGAACAGGTTTATGAATGCAGCCTTGCCATGGAAAAACAAAAGGAATTGCTGGAAAACTGTGGGAAATTACGGGAGTTATACCAGGAGATTGAGGCAGAGATAACGACTATTCCGGCGAAGGTAAAAATAGCCTTTTTTCCCTATAAAATATCTATGTGGGATTCGCTGGAAAGCATTTGGGAGGCGTCGCTTAGAGATGAAAATTGCGAGAGCCAGATAGTGCCAATTCCCTATTATACAAAGAATCATTTTGGGGAATTGGAAAAGATGCATTATGAAGGCGAAAAGTTCGCGGCAAATCTACCCATTTTAGATTACAGAAGTTATTTTTTAGAGCAGGAACAGCCGGATATTATGTATATACATAATCCATATGATCAATACAACAAAATTACAATGATAGAGCCGCGCTTCTTTACAAAAGAATTGAAAAAGAGTGGAGGAATCCTGGTATATGTACCCTACTATATTTTGGGCCATGCAATCAGATATGAGGATATGTCATTTGAGTGTGCCAATATGGGAGTGGTATACAGCGATTTTATTATTATGCAATGTGAAAACCAGAAAAAAGCATATGAGTTTTGGGGAGTTCCTGAGAAAAGGCTCTTGTCATTGGGAAGTCCCAAGATAGACGCTGTGCTGAAAAGCTCGAAAAAAACATATGATATTACGGAAAAATGGAAGGCTGTATTAAAATATAAAAAGGTGATTTTATTTAATACTAGCATTCGGTCCAGCACACAAGATGGCCAGTGGTTGGGAAAGATGATAGAACGGGTGAAGACGGTTTTAAGACGGGAAAATTTTGTGTTGATTTGGCGTCCCCATCCGTTGCTGTGGGATGCGATACAGGAAAATGCAAACGAGAAAAAACAGTATCAAAATTTGATAGACATGATTCAAAATGCCCCCAATGCTATTATGGATGATAGTGACAATGCGAGGGCGGCAATGCAAGTGTCGGATGCAATGATTAGCGACCTCAGTTCTTTGACAGCAGAGTACACTTTTACGGGAAAACCCGCTTACATACTGATGGGAAAAAGTGCTTACCGTCAATATCAGGTCTTTTGTGATTATTTTTCCAATTATTTTCAAGAGGATGGATGCCAGTTGGAAGATTTCCTGGAAATGGTCGCAAATGGTACAGATGAAAAGCGAGATGAGAGACTGTCATATGCAAAAAAATCTATGAAAAATACGGATGGAACTTGTGGACGAGAGATTCATCGGGAAATTGCCAGAAAATATTTAGAGAGATTATACGAAGATGAATTCTGACATACGTATCCTGGCTGATGTGCAGGATAAGTATGTCAGATGGAGATTCTATTGCTCTTGTGAAGCAGGAAAACGTATGCTGGCATAACCGTGTCAGTGTCAGGATTACTTTGGGTCAAGATAGTCTCGGCAAAAATCTTCAACGCTGCCGAGGTATCCATGTTTTTCCAGATAGGCCTTGAATGCGGTTTCCTGGTCTGCATAGAAGGGATAGTGGTGTAGGGAAGCGCCTATGATAGGTGTCATGTAGTCGCCAAAAGAGGCTGTTAGAACTTCATGGTAATTTTGGGGGATGGCAATGCTGGTATGTTCAAAAGGGACTTCCAGAACATTGTCGTACCATTCCTTTTTCATATGTGCATTCTCATATAAGATCCAATCAGGATAGTTTGCCAATTCGTCGCTCTCTTCTTCTGTATACAAAGCGCACAGAGAATCAGCGAGAAGGAGCAGCTTCCTTTGCGTGGAGTGATCGCGGGGAAGTGAGACGTTGCATAAAGATTCCACTTCCGATAGATTGGATTCAAGCTGATTTTGCTCTTTTAGCTTGTCCCAGTCCCGTACAAGAACGATGATCGTTTGAATGAGGTATTTTTGGAGATTAGCAATTTCTGCATCCCTTGGAACATAGTCATAAGGAAAAATATCGATGCCAATGGTACGGTAAGGAAACCCGTGAAATCTTTTGTAGAAATCAGCCAAATTCCATTGAGAGGCATTGGTGACGACAACAGACTGGTCACAGGTTATAAAGTTCTGCGGTTCATTTAAAGGGGCATACATACCGGCAAGCGAAAACCCATAGGGCAGCTCTTGGGGCAGCAGTTGGATGAGGCGGTTATAGTGGGGCCTTTTCAGACCGATATCAATATCGTCATCCCAGGGGATGAACCCTTGATGCCTTACAGCGCCAAGTAAAGTTCCGGCACAGGCAAAATACTCGATATCGTTTTTTTTGCAGATATGGAGGATGACTTCTAGCAGCTCAAGTTTTGCTGCCCAGGCGCGCTTCATCATAGCGCTGACATAAAAATCAGAGCGGTATTCCGCCTGAAAAAAGGAATCTGGAAATATCATAAGAGCCTCCGGTCTCTTTCATGTAATAACACAATTATATACGATATTGGCAAAAAGGAAAACATAAAGGGGGAAAAATTATGGAATTTCCGGAACATTTTTTTGAAGAAGAATGCAGATGTAATTTTACAATACCAGTGATGATGAAACGTGCTTGGGCGGCGCAGATAGAATTGCTTGAAATCATAGACCATATCTGTAAAAAGCATGGGATTACATATTATGCCGACTGGGGAACGCTTCTAGGGACAATACGGCACAAAGGATTTATCCCCTGGGACGACGATATAGATATCGCGATGAAACGTGCGGATTATAACCGGTTTATATCCATTGCACATAAGGAACTGCCGAAAGGGATTTTTTGTCATAGCATTTATACGGAGCAGGAATATAAGGAATTGTTTGCGAGAGTTGTTAATTCCCATCAGGTGAATTTTAAAGAGGAGCATCTCAAACGCTGGCACGGCTGCCCTTATATTGTGGGTGTGGATATTTTTCCATTAGATAAACTGCCCGTGGACGAGGAAGAAAAAGGATTGCATAGGAATTTGTTGGATGTATCTTTAAAAGCACTTCAGGCATTTTTAATAAAAAGCGAAAACTGGGAGTCATACATCATGCAAATGGAAAGTATGTGTGGGATATCGTTTGATTACACGAAAAAGTTGGAAAATCAAATATTGCGTGTAATAGATGGCATTTTACAGATGTATGATGAAGATGGAGGGAGTTACACAGAAATTGCGGCATATAAAGATTATAAGGATTATCATATTCCGTTGGAATGCTATGAAGAAATTATTTGGCTGCCTTTTGAGGGAATCCGGATGCCCATACCAAAGGAATATGATATAATACTTACTACTATGTATGGGAATTACAAAACCCCAGTGAAGAGCTTAACTCGTGACTATCCGTTTTATAAAAAGCAGCAGGAGATTGTGGATAAAGTAATGTCTCAAAAAAACTAAAAGGATACTATTTGTAAAGGAGAAAGAGAAACAATGTATCAGGAATTAATTGAGCAGATGCAGCCAAAGCCAAAGTTTAATTTAAAGTGGTATCAAGGGGAGGACTTGTATTCCGAGGGGACGATAGAGGATATCATCCTACAGATGATCGCGGAAAATAATCCGGAAGACTATACGGAGGCAATTTATGAGAGGAATTGCTGGTCTGTTTACTATCATTTGACGCACGTTAGAAAAAATCTTTTAAACTGGTATCCTTTCAAAAAAGATTCGAGCGTGCTTGAAATAGGATGCGGATTAGGCGCACTCACAGGACTTCTTTGCGACACTTGCAAGAAGGTAACAGCAGTGGAATTATCTGAAAGGAGAGCTGCGGCTGCACTTCTCCGCTGCAGAGAAAGAGAAAATTTAGAAATTATCGTGGGAAATTTAAACGATATTGAATTTGAGGAAAAATTCGATTATATTACGCTGATAGGAGTTCTGGAATATCAGGGAAATTATACAGAAACGGAACATCCATACATGGATTTTTTGAAGAAAGTAAAAAGTTTGCTGAAACCGGACGGCAGACTATTGATTGCTATAGAGAATCAGTATGGGTTGAAGTATTGGTGCGGAGCGCGAGAGGATCATACGGGCATTCCCTTTGAAGGGATGAATCAATATAACTTGAGCAAAAAAAAGGTGCGGACCTTTTCAAAAATGGAACTTCAGGAATTGATAAAGGCAAGCGGTTTCCAAAATATCTATTTTTATTATCCGATGCCGGATTATAAATTGCCGGAAGTCATTTATTCGGAAAAGCAGTTGCCGCAAAATGGAAATATGCTGGATATGGAGTATTACTATACAGATTACAGAACGTTGGTTGCCCAGGAAAGTTTTCTGTATAAAGATATTATAAAGAATCATGTCTTTGAATTTTTCTCCAATTCCTTTCTGGTAGAATGTACGGAGGAAGGGAAAACCGGCGAAATTACGTTTGCAAAGCTAAACAGTGCGAGATTACCGGAATACCGCTTGGGGACAAGGTTTACAGAAGGTGGGGGAGTGGAAAAGTTCCCACTGCAGTGTGGGAACGGGGCTGCCCATATCAGACAAACCTATCTGAATGAAATGGAGTTAAGCCAGAAGGGACTGAAAATGTGTAGAAGCTGCTTCAGAGAGGGAAAATTGATTTCTGATTACATGAAAGCAGATTTAGCAGAGCAGGCGATGCTGAATGCCTGCATGGAAGGAAAGGAAGACGAAGTATATCAGATATGGGATAGGCTTTATCAAGAGATCCTTCGGTCTTCAGAACCGGTTTCCTGGGAAAAGAATTTATTATATGGATTTCCTTTAGGAATCGAACCGGATGAGGAAAGATATGGTCCTATCATGAAAAAAGGATATCTGGATATGATCTTAAGGAATGCGTTTTTGATAGAAAATGATTGGTACTGGTTTGATCAGGAGTGGGCATTGGAAAACATTCCTGCAAAGTACATTTTATATCGCGGAATCAAATTTTTTTATTATTCTTATCCAGAGGTGGAAAAGAATTTTCCTATAGAACGTATCTTGTCACATTACAGAGTACTAGGGGTACAAGAAGAGTTTTCTATCATAGAAAAAGTTTTTTTGCAGGCAATCGCGGATCAGAAACATATAGCAGAAAAAATGGAGTTTTATAAAAGCAGCATGGATGCCTGTATCCATAACATAAAAAAGATAATGAGTATGGAGTAAAGTATGAAAATCTTATTTTTCCAGTGGCATTCCTTTATGAATCCGGGGATTAAACGGGCGTTATCAGAACTGAATATAGAATATGATGTATTTTTTTACGATTTTCATGATTGGGAAGAGGATGCGCCATTCTTAGAAAAATTCCGTAAACAGGTAAGAAGCGGCAGGTACGAAAGCGTATTTTCCGTCAATTATGCGCCGTTGATCTCACAAGTCTGTGAAAAAGAGGGAATCCGGTATGTGTCCTGGGTGTATGATTCCCCGCTCCATATCAGGAATTTGGAGACTTTAAAGAACTCCTGCAATGAAATTTATTTCTTTGACAGGGGACAGGCGGAAATCTATAGGGCAATGGGAGCAGATGCAAGGCATATGCCCCTGGCGGTGGATGTAAAAATATTTGGAGAGGCGATTACCCCAAAAGGGCAAAAAGAATATGGGACCGATGTTTCTCTGCTTGGAAAACTGTACCAGACGGAATACCAATATTTCATCAAGCCGCTTGACCGGTATATGAGGGGGTATTTAGAGGGGATTATTCAGTCTCAGTTAAAAATTTATGGCGGTTATTTAATACCGGAGTTAGTGACAGATGAACTTTTAGAAAAGCTGAATCAGCAGTACCGCAAAGCTGCGGCGGATGGATTTCAAATGGGCAGGAGGGAGTTGGAATTTCTGCTTGCCTGTGAAACCACGGGGCGGGAGCGTTATCTGGCATTGGCCTTATTGTCAAAGTATTTCCGGGTGGATTTATACTCGAACAATCAGGATGAAAGATTAAAAGAGGTGCACTATCGAGGGACTGCTGATTATGATACTCAGATGCCGCAGATTTTTGCGGCAAGCCGAATTAATCTTAATATCTCCCTTAAGACAATACGTACAGGCATCCCCCTTCGAGTGATAGATGTCATGGGATGCGGAGGTTTTGTGTTAACGAATTATCAGCCGGAGCTGGCAGAATATTTTTCCATTGGAGAGGAATGCGCAGTTTATGAAAATATCGAAGACCTCTATCAAAAGGCTGCCTATTACTTAGAACACGAAGAGGAGCGGAAGAAAATTGCCGTGGCGGGGTATGAGAGGGTAAAGCGTGATTTTACCTTTCAGGAACGCTTGAGAAAGATGTTATTGTCTTAGGGGAGAAGCAGGAGAGCGTATGTTATCTGTGTGCATCATTGCCAAAAACGAGGAGAAAAACATCGAACGATGTTTACAGTCTTTAAAAAAGACAGGATATGAAATTATCGTGGTCGATACCGGCTCCACCGACCGGACCAGGGAGATAGCGGGGAACTACACGGAGCAGATTTATGAATTTCCGTGGACGGGCGATTTTTCTGCGGCAAGAAACTTTGCCATAGAAAAGGCGGGGGGGCCTTATATTATGATGATGGACAGCGATGAGGCGCTGGAAAGAATCGACATTCCGGCATTGGAAGCGCTTCTTAAGAGCCATCCCCGACAGATAGGAAGGATTTATATAAAAAATGTGCTGCATCAAAAGGGCGTGCTGCGGGAGCAGAAAGAATGGATCAGCCGCGTATTTCCAAAGGATGGATTTTGTTATCAGGGGAGGATTCATGAGCAGATTACGGCGATAGACGGCGGGAACTATGAGACGTACCAGACTCCGGTTGTGATTCTCCATACAGGGTATGATCTCACGTTAGAGGAGAAAAAACAGAAAGCGCAGAGGAATATGGCTTTGCTGCAAGCGGAACTGGAAGCGTTAGAGAAAAGCGCGGAAAAAGAGAAAGGGGCGGAAGAGAAAATCCCCTATCTCTTATATCAGCTTGGAAAAAGCAGTTATCTGGCGGAGGAATACAGTCATGCCTGCCGCTATTTTGCCCAGGGACTTTCTTGTGATTTGAATCCCAACTTAGAATATGTTACGGATATGGTAGAAACCTATGGCTATGCCTTGCTCAACAGCGGTCAGGCGGAATATGCCCTGCTGTTTGAGAATATTTATGATGAGTTTAGCCGCAGCGCAGATTTTCTGTTCCTGATGGGGCTAATTTACATGAATAACGCCCGTTTTGAGGATGCCATACAGGAATTTTTAAAAGCCGCCAGCCGGAAAGAATGTAAGATGACTGGGGTAAATTCTTTTGCGGCGTATTATAACATCGGCGTGATTTATGAATGCTTGGGAAATATAGAAAGTGCGAAAACCTACTATGAAAAGTGCGGCTCTTATGAACCGGCGCTGACACGTCTGAAACTTATGTTAGAGGGAAAATGAAACCGACCATTATTTATTTTACGGGTATCTATGATACCCTAGACTTATTTACGCAGGAATTGAAAACAGCATTTGAGGAGATGGGATATCTCTCCTATACCTACGACGCCAGGGAACAGGAGAAAAGTAAACAGGGCTTACTGGATCTTTTGAGTCAGAGGGAGAGAGGGGCGGCTTCTTTTGCGGTTGTCACCTTCAACAATCTGGGATACAATCTGGCGCTGCCTGATGGGCAGAATCTCTGGGAGAATTTTCAGATCCCCTATTTGAATATCCTGATGGATCATCCGTTCCACTATGAAAAACCTCTCCGCAATGCACCGGAGACTTCTGTTGTGCTGTGTACGGACCGCAATCATGTCAAATACATCCGCCGTTTTTTCCCCAATATCCGGCGGACGGATTTCCTGCCCCATGCCGGGGTAGAACTGCGCTGCAGGCATAAGCCGTTGAGAGAGAGGGGCATTGACGTACTCTATGCAGGGGCGCTTCCGATTTATACGGTAGAGAGGATGATACCTGATTTCACGTCCCTTCCTGAAGTAAACGGGGAGGAGCTGGTAAAAAATGTGCTGGACGAGCTGGTGCGCCACCCCGAGAAAACAACGGAAGCGGCGATAGAAGCGTATCTTGCCTCTGTCAGAAATGATATTTCCAGTCAGCGGTTACAGGAGATTATCACAGAGATGCGCTTTTTGGATTCTTATGCAGTTTCCTTTTTCCGGGAACAGGCCGTGCGGATCTTAGTGGAAAGCGGCGTGAAGGTGACTGCTTATGGGACGGGCTGGAATCAGTGTGAATGGAGCTGTAATCCCTATCTGACCTATGGCGGCAAAGTGTCAGCTCCGGAGATACTGCCATTGATGAACAATAGCAAGATTGTCTTAAATACCATGACCTGGTTTAAAGCGGGAGCCCATGACCGGATTTTTAACGGTATGCTGGCTGGGAGTGCTGTTGTGACGGATGATTCTGCTTATCTGCGGCGGGAATTTACGGACGGCAGGGAGCTTGCTATGTTTTCCTTAAAGGAACTCGCCGCCCTGCCGGAGCGCGTGTTTCATCTCTTTGGGCATATGGAGGCGGCGCAGGAGATGGCGGATTGCGGGTACCGCGCCGCAAAAGAGCGGCACACCTGGAAAAGCAGGGCGGAATATCTGGCGGAATGTTTTTTGGAAAATTTCTGTTAGGAGGGGGCAGATAAGTGCGGAGAAATGTGATCCCTGGTTTGCTGTACAGTAACCTACATTTTAGTAACAGTTCAGCCCACGCCATTCGCAATCCCGCACTACGGGCTTCAAAATTGCTCATGAACGGGCGTTCTGCTCATAAGCAGTCTCGTATGCTCATTCATGCAAGCATGATTCGCCTGCGAGACTGCTTATGGCTGAACTGTTACACATTTTACGAAAAAGCGCGAAGTTAAAATTGCGTTTCCTATCGAATTATGGTAATATTTTTTAGGACTACCAAGATGGTAGGCGGTTAGCCCTCTCCGGAGGGACTGTGACCCTCCAATTACAATGTATCATTGATACATAGAAACCCGAAAGGGAATCGAGGTGAATCATTTCACTTTGGAAAGGAGGGCTGAAGCGAATGTTGACGATTGAAGGATTGATTTCAGTGCTTGGATTATGCCTGACCTGTTTCGGTCTCGGATATGCCATCGGTAGCAAAGACAATGGAAAGACACAGAAATAGCCGCCCCCTCGACCAAAGGATGCGGCTATAGCTGTAACTGACTAATCGGGCTAACCGTCTATCGGTAGCTCCTGTGGGGCATCTGTTAGCGCAGATGTCCCTCTTTGCGTTTAATATACCACAATACCTGGATTGCCGCAAGCATTTTTCAGTGATTATCCGGTTTGTTTCCTCTGCCATTGGAAAAAGTTTTACAAAGAAAAGTTAATCAACCTTGCAAACAAGCTGTTCTTAGCTCTTTAAAATAAAAATCGTAACAGTTCAGCCCACGCCATTCGCAATCCCGCACTATGTGCTTCAAAGCTTACTACCGTAAGCGGATTGCTCATGAACGGGCGTTCTGCTCATAAGCAGTCTCGTATGCTCATTCATGCAAGCATGATTCGCCTACGAGACTGCTTATGGCTGAACTGTTACTAAAAATCTAAATTTTTTTGCATTGGTTATTAAGGTTTTAATGACTTTATCCGATATAAAAGATAGGAATTTTTAAATTTTTATATCAAGAAAGCCCATGACCCGTTCAATACAAGGTTGTAGATAATTTCATGGAAGAGAGGAGGGGATTTGTATGGCGGCGGTAGATAATGCCTACAGTTATTATCTGAGCACCTACGCAAGCATGGCTTCGTCGCGGTATGACACCCATAAGAAGAGCCAGCTTCGGGCAGTTTATAATAATATTGTAAAAACCAATAAAGACTCCCCTCTGTACAAGATAAAAAGCGGAGGGGACGCGAAAAAATTTGCAATCGACATCAAGGAACACACCCGTTCCATCCAAAATGTGGTAGCGGCCCTTTCTGACAATGGGGGCGGAGCTTTCCAGCGCAAGATCGCCCAGTCCTCCGACGAAGACAGCGTCAGCGCGGAATATGTAGGTACCGACGAAGCGGTGGATGGGAATCTTCGCTTTGATATCCGCGTGATGCAGCTTGCCGCTTCTCAGGTCAATCAGGGGGAATACCTTGACGGAAGCCGGAGCGATTTTAAACCGGGCATTTATAGTTTTGACCTCAATACAGAGTTTAACTCCTATGAGTTTCAGTACTCGGTGGGGGAGAAGGACACGAACCGGGACGTCCAGGATAAGATTGTGCGCCTGATTAACTCTGCGGGCATAGGATTAAAGGCGGAGCTGTCAGAGGGTGCGGAGCAAAAGAGCGCTGTCCGCATTGAATCCAAGCAGACCGGCTTAGGGAATGAAGAGGAGTACTTGTTTGAGATTCTCCCATCGCAGGATCCTGGTTCCGTCAGGGCGATGAAACTGCTGGGCATTGACCATGTGGAGAAAAAGGCGCAAAATTCTTCCTTCCTGCTAGATGGGGAAGAGCATATGTCTCACTCCAACACGTTTATGATAAACAAAGACTTTGAGCTTACCCTAAAGAAGCCGACGGCTGTGAATCATACCGCGCAGATTGGATTTAAGGCAAATGCAGAAGCGGTTGCCGATAACGTACAGTCTCTGGTTGACGTATACAATAATATGATACAGTTGGGGCAGAGCTATTCTGATGCCCAGGAGGCCGATAAGCTGCTGCGTGATATGAGGAATGTCACAAAGCCGTATTACAACGAACTGGAAGCTATCGGGCTTCAGATACAGGAAGACGGAAGGATTGAGATAGACCGAAGCCTGCTGACCGATGCGGTTACGTCTTCGGATTCCAAAGAGTGCTTTGAGGTGTTAAACGAGTTTAAAGATCAGTTAAACGAGACGGCCGCAAGCGTTTCCATAGATCCTATGAACTATGTGAGCAAAGTGCTCATTGCGTACAAGAATCCGGTACACAACTTTGCGACTCCTTACATCACATCCATCTATTCCGGCATGATGTTGGATCGTTTTTGCTAAATCCTGATAATGTCAGGGGGTTTGAAATTTTGAAAAGAACGGCATAGCTTGCAGCGACGCAGGTTATGCCGTTTGTTGTATATGTGAGAGGATGGCGCGCTTATGGGGTGGAACGAATGATTTCCAGCATGGCGGCAATCCGCGTTACATAGCTATGCTGCTCTTTCACTTTCTCATAACCGCTGCGGGCGATGGCGAGGCGTTCTTCTTCGTGGGCGAGGTAATATGCCGTTTTTTCTTTCAGATCTTCAATGCCGTCGAAACAGACTAAATCTTCCCCCTCCTTAAAATAATAAGGGATTTCCGCCTGATAATTTGTCAGAAGAAAACCGCCGGAACCCAATACGTCCCAGATGCGCAGGGGAATGCCGCTCTTAATATTGGGAATCGTGAAGTTTAAGTTAATCTTAGAGGCATGAAACACGTTCGGCAGTTCACTCCAGTAGTCCACAGATCCGCAGTATTGCACCCGCACCAGATCGCTGACGTTGCTGTTGCTGTAGACGTTGACCTGGAAATGCTTGGACAGTTCTATCAGTGCCCGCCTCCTCTGTAATTCTGCAATCTTAAACCCCAGCACCGTAGTCTGGAAAATCAGCCCTAAATCAGAGAAAGAGCCCTCGGACTTTTCTAATTGAAAATATTGCTGCAGCCGTTCCAGCACATCTACCGTAAGAAGCGGCT
>CANQUZ010000005.1 GCA_947627165.1 uncultured Roseburia sp. | reverse complement strand
CTCATGAACGGGCGTTCTGCTCATAAGCAGTCTCGTATGCTCATTCATGCAAGCATAATTCGCCTACGAGACTGCTTATGGCTGAACTGTTACCATATTTTCAATATTTTCTATCTGCCAGTCAATCGGCTCTATCCCATGGCTTTTTAAAAATTCATTTGCCTTGCTGAAATGCCTGCACCCAAAGAATCCGCGGTATGCCGATAGGGGGCTTGGATGGGGGGCTGTCAGGATCAAATGCTTCGGATTGGTCAGCATCGGTATCTTACTCTGCGCCGGCCTGCCCCATAGCATATAAACGATGGGCCGATCCTGCGCGTTCACCGCCTGTATGATGGCGTCCGTGAACTGTTCCCAACCTTTTCCCTGATGGGAGTTCGCCTGATGCGCCCGAACCGTAAGCACCGTATTCAGCAGAAGAACGCCCTGGTCCGCCCATTTTTTCAGATATCCGTTGTTTGGTATCTCACATCCTAAATCATCCTGAAGCTCTTTATAAATGTTCTGCAGAGAAGGCGGTATCTCCCTTTGGGAAGGCGGCACAGAAAAGCTTAACCCATGCGCCTGATTGACATTGTGGTAAGGGTCCTGCCCTAAAATCAATACCTTTACGCTCTTTAAAGGGGTAAAGTGCATCGCGTTAAAAATATCGTCCGCCGGAGGATACACCACTACCCGGCTGTATTCCTCCTTTACAAACTCAAACAGTTCTTTATAATACGGCTTTTTAAATTCTCCCTGCAATGCAGGAAGCCAGTCATTTGTAATCATTGCCATTGTTTATCCCTGCCTCCTGACCGGAACGCCCCGCCCGGCCAAATACTCCTTCACATCACAAATCTCCAGTTCTTTGTAGTGGAACAGGGATGCGGCCAAAGCTGCATCTGCCTTCCCTTCTGTCAAGGCGTCGTAAAAATGCTCCATTTTGCCCGCCCCGCCGGATGCAATCACCGGAATTGAGACGTGCTCTGCAATCTCCCTCGTCAGTTCCACATCATATCCCGCTTTTGTCCCATCGCAGTCCATGCTGGTGAGAAGGATCTCGCCTGCCCCGAGACGTTCCGCTTTCATTGCCCATTCCACAGCGTCAATCCCGACATCAATCCTTCCGCCGTTTTTATAAATATTCCAGCCGGATCCGTCCGCGCGTTTCCTGGCGTCAATGGCCACCACAACGCATTGGCTGCCGAATTTATCCGCCGCTTCGCTAATCAGCTCCGGGCGGTTGATGGCGGAGGAATTAATGGAAATCTTATCCGCCCCCTCCCGCAGCAAAGCCCGGAAATCTTCTACCGTGCGGATGCCGCCTCCCACAGTGAACGGGATAAAGACTCTCTCCGCCACCTTCCGCACCATATCCACCACAGTGTTTCTCTCATCGGAAGTCGCCGTAATGTCCAGAAAAACCAGCTCGTCCGCCCCCGCTTTATCGTAAGCCTCCGCAATCTCCACCGGATCGCCGGCGTCCTGCAGATTGACAAAATTAACTCCTTTTACCACCCGCCCGCAATTCACATCCAGGCAGGGAATGATTCTCTTGGTAAACATCTCTGACCCTTTCTATTTCTGCAGCTCTGCCGCCCTGTCGCAGTCTGCAAAGTTTTAAAAATCCGCAACCCTGTCGCGCTGCTCTTTTCCGGGTGGAACTGGCAGGCAAACAGATTTCCTTTCTCGACGGACGCGTGGATGGTTACGCCATACTCTGCGCTCGCTGTTACAATCTCTTCCTCTTTTGCCTTCAAATAGTAGGAATGTACAAAATACACATAGGGATGCTCCTGCAATCCTGCAAACAGCCTTCCATTGTTATGTAAATCCAAAGAATTCCAGCCAATATGCGGGATTTTTAAGCCCTCTTGGTCCGGTATGCGCAGGATGCTTCCCTTTAACAGGTTCAGCCCTTCCACGCCATTGCTCTCCTCACTCCCCTCAAACAGGAGCTGCAGCCCCAGGCAAATCCCTAAAAATGGGGTTCCCTGTTCCGCCACTTCGCAGATGACTTTATCTAATTCGTATTTCTTTAACTGAGCCATCGCTTCCCCGAAGGATCCTACCCCCGGCAAAAGAACCTTATCGGCGCGCTTAATCTCCCGGAAATCCCTTGTGACAGAGCACTCCTGCCCCAGAGAAATCAGGGCTTTTTCTACGCTTTTTAAATTGCCTGCGTCATAATCAATGATTGCTATCATTTTTCTTCCACCTTTTCTAATCCCGCCGCCTTTAAGATGCGGTAGATTTCCCCGGAATATTCCTTGCGGTCCCTGGTGTCATAGAGCGCCATTGCCTCCTCCTCGCTGATCCCGAAGACAGACAGGGCATTGACCGTTTCCGCTTTCAAATCGTCTAACACGCCTGCACAGCCGTAAATTTCTGCGTCCGGATAATATTTTCCACATCTTCCAAGGGTACGGATGAGGGAATCCAGAGCCATATCGTAAAGCTGCCCCTCCATCAGGCTTTCATACGCGCTGTACTCTTCGGAAACCGTAGCTGCAATCCGGTATTTCTCGTACTCCTCGAAATCCGCCTCTTTAATCTTCATCCCCTCGACCTGCCGGTATGCCAACTCATAATTGCCTCTGCTATAGGCGTCTTTTGCCTCTGTGAAACTGTTGGAGTACCCTAACAGGTTCGTGGCAACCATGATGAGGGCGAAAAAGGAGCCCGCCATAACAAACACTAACAATACCGGGATTTTCGGCAGAGGAGGCGTATTGTCTTTCTCTTTGGGCGGCTTTACCTTTTTTGGTTTTACCTTCTTCGGCTGCTTCGCCTTCTGCTCTTTCTTTTCCTTTTTCTTTTTTTCTCTCTCTTCTTTCTTTTTGGCTTTTGCAGCTTTTTTCTCTTCTTTTTTCCTTGCCTTTTCCTCTTCCGGGGACAGCGGTGCCTCTATCTCCTCGTCATCATCGGAAGCGTGGAAAATGGCAAATCCATCGTCGGAACCATCTCCCATATCGTCATCGGATATAGAAATTTTCCCCTGATTTTCCTCTAATGCTTCCTCTTCATCTTCCCCGAACAGAAGTTTTTTCAGTCTTGCAAAAAAGCCCGGTTTTTTCGGCTTCTTCCCGTTCTCCTCGGAATCGGTTCCTTCCCCAAAGAAATCTCCGCCGAAAGAATCTCTGCCAAAGGAATCACTGCCAGGCTCTCCCTCTCCCTGCGTCTGCTCTTTCATTTCCACATCTGCAAAGTTCTGGAAAACCGTATCGTTGAAAGTTTCATCGTCCTCTTCCTCACTTAATAGGTCCCCAATGTCTGAAAGCCCTTCCTCCGAGCGGAGCAAATCCAGCAAATCCTGATCCTTATCCACCAGGCTGCCCTCCTCTTCCGCACCTTTCACAGAAGAGACCTCATTGACCAGCGCTTCCAGGGGATCCATCCCGAAAAAGTCCGTCTGCGCATCTCCCATGCCAAAATCCCCATCGTCTTTTTCGCTCTGCATCTCTTCTTTTACGCTGTTTACGATGCCGTCGAGGCTATCAAAAAACAGATCGTTCTCCGCTCCGCCGCTTTCTTCCGTCTCATCTCCCAAAAGCATATCTCTTTCAAAATCTTTCATAAAATCATCCTCTGATTCTTCTTTTCTCTTTTGCGCCGCAGAATGCAGCGAAGTGCCTGAGCCCTCTTTTGCATCGCCCATCCGCACCGCAGCGCCTATAACTTAACGAGGGATGTGATAGATTATCACATCCCCTTCTTTCTCTCCATCTTATTCCCTGCTTTTCTCAATCAACTTATCCAGGGCTGATACAAGATTTCCGATTTCCGGTTTTGTCAACTGCACATCCGCTCCCAACTTTTCCCCCTTCATCCTCATTTCTTCGTTTACTAAAGAGGAGAAAATAATCATTGGTATCTTTTTCATTACATCATCCGTTTTCACCAGCTTTGTCAGGCGATGGCCATCCATCAGAGGCATCTCAATATCTGTTATGATGCAATGCACCTTTTCCAGTACGTCCCCCTCTTTCCGGAACTCCACCAGTTGATCCCAGGCTTCCTTTCCGTTCATGGTGACGATTAAATTGGTATAGCCCGCCTTTTTTAAACTCTCTGTAATCAATTTGCTCAGCAGCGGAGAGTCTTCCACCACCATGATGGGCGAGTCACACCGCTCGCGGTTGGGCAAATTCTCCACGTCAGAAACCTTAAGCCCAATCTCCGGGCTGATATCCGTTACAATTTTCTCAAAATCCAGTATGATAATCAATTTATCATTTAATTTGATGACGCCTGTGGAGGCGCTGTTTTCCTCTGTGTTAATCGTAGAATCCGGTTTGATGATGGATTCCCAGGACACCCGGTGGATCCCTAAGACGGTGTCTACGTGGAACGCAATATTTAGTTTATTAAAGTTGGTGATAATAAACAGGCCCTTGCCCGCCCTCTCCTCCGGCATTCCTAAACATCTTTTCAGATTTACAACAGTTATCATGGTATCACGCGGCATGAAAATGCCTTCGATATTCGGGTGGGAATTTGGCACAGGCGTAATCGGCTGATAATTTAATATCTCTCTGATTTTCGCAACATTAATCCCATAATGATTGCTGCCCAGGGTAAACTCCAAGACCTCCAGTTCATTCGTTCCCGACTCTAAAAGTATGTTTGTGTCCATTGCTCTCTCCTCCCGTGTACCATATACAATGTATTTTTCACAATAACCATTGCGACTTCCGCCGTCCCGGCGCAATGCCATTCATGTTACAAAGCAATCTGATAGCTCTCCGCGCCAATGCTTATGCTCATGCTAAACTCCGGCGCCTGCGTATACGTATCCGGTATCTGGAACAGCAAAACCGCTTGCTGCGTCTCCCCAGCCGGAACTGTTGCCTGGTAAGTGGAAAAATCTTCCATCAGCAGCGTCAGGTCGGACGTGAATTTTTTGCCGTCCTCGACCGTTATCTGATAGGAAGGCTTTTGGGAAAGGCAGTCAATGGTTTCTTCCGCCGCCCCGCTGTTGGTAATTTCAAATTCCAGTGCCAAAAAGGTTTTCCCCGGTTCCGCAGTCATGGAATAATAGGAATTTTCCGCATAATCCGGCGTCAGATAAGCGCCGGTATAAGAAATTGCCAGATTCTCATTTCCAAAAAGGTCCGTCAGGGAGACTGCTGCCTCATGGGAAGCATCCTCCGCCGCCCCGCTCTCCGTCGCTGTCTGCGCCTCCTCTGCTGCCTCCGGGGCCTGCGCGGTCTCATCCGAAACCTCTGCCGTATCCAGCATCACATAGGTAAGCCCTTTCTCCTGATCCGTGTTAAACTTTGTCACCACATGGGACGCGTAGTGGATAATGAGATCCGTTTCGCTTTCCGTCAATGTATAGGGAGCCTCGCCGCATCCGCCTAACAGCAGCGCCATAGCCGTCAGCGCCGTGATTGTTTTCGCTTTTGACATCTTCATAAGTACCCTCGCAAACTATCTTTAAACTATATCTAATGTTAGCATTTTTCAAAAAATATAGCAACAGGATTTCTCATTCTGATTCAGATTTCTCTCAAAGGTTCCTCGTTTCTAATTCAAACCAAAACTCCACCCCGTCCTTATGGTTCACGACTCCGCACTTCTGGCGGAAGGAATCCATAATCGCTTTGACGATGGAAAGGCCAATCCCGCTTCCGCCATATTCCCTCGTTCTCGCTTTATCCACTTTATAAAATTTAATCCAGATATTCTCGATATCTTCCTCCGGAATCGGTCTTCCCGTGTTAAAGACGCATACCCGGACTTTTCCCTCCATCCGCCTGTAGGAGATATCAATTCTTTTTTCCCCCTCTGCATGGTGGATGGCATTGCTCAGGTAATTGGTCACGACCTCCTCCACCTTAAATTCATCCGCCCACACAAAGAGCGGCTGTTCCTCTGAGAAGGTGAGCGAAATCTCTTTCTGGTTCAGGAGAATATAGGATGCGTTCAGAATCCCCTGGATTAGTTCGGTCAGATCAAATCGCTCCATGGCAACGGCTTCGTTGCCAAATTCCAGCTGATTTAACGTCAGAAGCTTTTTCACCATACGGTTCATCTTATCCGCCTCATCCATAATGACTTCACAGTAGAAATCCCTGCTCTGCGCATCCTCGTTGATACATTCTTTCAATCCCTCCGCATACCCCTGGATGAGCGCCAGAGGCGTCTTTAGCTCATGGGACACGTTGGAAAGGAACTCTTTGCGCATCTCATCAATCTGTGTTTTTTGTTCGATATCGATCTGCAGCTGGTTATTGGCGCTTTTCAATTCGGAAATCGTCTGCTCTAAGGTATGAGACAATTCGTTCATGTGTTCCCCGAGTTCGTCGATTTCATTCTTCCGCTTTGCTTTCGCCTGGTATTTCGCCTCAAAATCAAGTTCCGCCATCCGCTTGGACAAATTTGTCAGCTCCAACAGGGGCATGGTGATTTCCCTGGACACAAAGATCGTTACAATGGCACTGACAATGATGGAGCAGACTCCTATGACGCCCAAAAACCGGTTGCTTATGTTCACGCTCTCACGGATGCTCTCCAATGCCGACCGCATCAAAATGAGGTTTCCGTTGGACAGTGTCCCGTACAGCACCAAATATTCCGAGGACAGCTGAGTGTCCCGCTGCATCAGCATCATATAATTTTCGCTCTGGGTTAAGATGCTTGTGTACCGCTCCTCGCCGTCAAAAATGATATCCATAAATTCCCGCCACATCTTCTGCGTGTTATTGACTGAGGATCTCACAATCGTACCGTCAGAGCTGATAATCATCACCGTGATGTTCCCATTGGCGCAGAGGTTGTCAAACTCCACCTCAAACTCGCTGCTGTATAAGTCTCCATTCTCACTGACCGAATCAATCAGCAGAAACCCTTCCAGCAGAGTATTCTGCTTGTTTAAGACATAATACTTTTCAAGGAATGCGTTGTTTAGCACCCAGCAGAGAACAATCGTCCCTGCCACCAGGCAGATGATAATCGTTACAATCTTCCTGGTCAGGGAGCCGGGATAACGCTTTCCTTCTTTTTTTCGTCCCTCTTCCTGGATTTGGTTTTGATTCTTCTTTCTTTTCATGGCCAACCTTATTCCGTACCTGCGCCTTAAGGCTCATCCGCTTCAAATTTATACCCCATGCCCCAAATCGTTTTGATGTATTCCCCCTTGGGGCCTATCTTAGCGCGCAGTTTCTTTACATGGGTGTCAATGGTTCTCGCATCGCCGAAATAATCATAATTCCAGACATGATTTAGTATTTTCTCTCTGGATAAGGCAATCCCTTTATTTTCCAGAAAATACGCCAGCAATTCAAATTCCTTAAAGCTCAAATCAATCCGCTGCCCGTCCACCGTCACCATGCGGGCCGTCTGGTCAAGGACGATTCCTCCCGCAGAAAGGCGGTTTTCTTCCGCATCCCCCTTTCCGCTGCGCCGCAAAATAGCGCCTATCCTCGCCACTAAGATTTTCGGGGAAAAAGGTTTTGAAATGTATTCGTCCACCCCCAAATCAAAGCCGTTTAGCTCGTCCTCTTCCTCTCCTTTTGCCGTCAGCATGATAATGGGCACTTTAGACGTCTCCCGCACTTCACGGCACACGTCCCATCCGTTGATTTTCGGCATCATGACGTCCAGAAGGATCAGCGCAATATCCTTCTCCCGATAAAAGATATCCAGGGCCTCCTCCCCGTCGCCGGCTTCCAGCACCTCATAGTTTTCCCGCACCAGGAAATCCCTGACCAATTTTCTCATTCTGCTCTCGTCATCTACTACCAAGATTTTTATCCTGTCCATAAACTCCCTACTCCGTTCCCCCAATGCCCTGCTCCGGTTCCGCAAGGTCTGTTTCCGTCACGGCAATGCCCAATTCGGTTTCTTTCGCCTTCACTGCCTCTTCTCTCTCTATCAGCTCCTGCTCCCATTGCGCATACCGGTTGATGATTTCATTTTCATAATTTAAAATGTTTAAATTGTTGCTGTTAGCGGTAATCAGGAACATCCCCGCTATGCTGACCGCCAGAATGATGGTGAAAAACAGGGTGATGCGATATTTTTTCTGATAACCCTGCTCCTGCTTCTCCCTGGCTTTTTTTTCCGCCTCTTCCGTTTCCTTTTGCGGCTTCTCCGGAATCTTTAACTTCTTTCGGATGCTTTCCTCAAGCGCTTTGTGGCTGACCGATATGGGCAGTATCTCATCCTTTAGGATATAAGGGCTGACCTCCAGATACTCCTGGAGTTCTTTCAGATACGCAAACCCTACCGCTGTCTCGAAAAGATTCTGCCGGATCATCTTATTATAAATCTGCAGCACCATCTTAGGGTCATTCATATCCGTTTTTTCTTTCACATATCGAATCCCATCCGCTTCCTTCGCCGCCTGCGCCGCTTCCGCCTCATGTTCAAATAGAAAACCGTCAATTACATCCTTGTTATCATTCGACATATTTCAATAACCCTCGTTTTATTTCAAAAAAAGCTACCCTGTTTTTACCATATTCCTTTACTTTTAAGAGTGCCTCGTCTGCGCAGGAAAACATCGTGCGGAAGGAGGTGTCGATGCCCCGGTTGTAGGAAACGCCGATGCTGACGGTATTATGCACGTCTTCTTTTTTTCCAAACCCTATCTCGGAAAAATATTCCCGCAAATCTTCAATTTTCATTTCAATTTGTTCAATGTCCTCTACGTTTTCAATAAATACCGCAAATTCGTCCCCGCCAAACCTGCCGCAGATCCCTTTCTCCGCGAAGTTTTTCTTCAGAAGTTTTGCCAGCGCGGCAATCATCTCGTCGCTCACAAAATTGCCGTATCGGTCATTGATAAGTTTCAAATCGTCGATATCAATCAGGATAAACACATCCATGACGTTGCGTTTCTTCTCGGACAGGTATTGCTCCACCTCATCTTGAAACGTCTCTTTGTTCAGGAAGCCTGTGGCAAAATCGTGTTTCCCCATCATCTCATACTTTTGCCGCTCTTCCCTTATCTGCTGCAGTTCCCCCAGTTTTGAGATATTCTGCCTCCGGAACAGCTTTAACGCTCTCTCGTACTCCCGCTGCTCTTCCATGTAATCGCGGCACGCCTTTAAATATGCGTCTTCCCCCTCAAACTTCTTCTGGTACGCCACCTCCAATTCCTCCAGCTCCATCCGAAGGTGGATATAATCCGTGACTCTCAGCCGTTCCCGAAGCACGTCCAGAAAGCCCTTCACTTCCTTTTTATCCCGCTCCATCAGGTAATAGCAAAAATCCAAATAGGAATCTATCTGCTCTAAGTATTCCTCATCCTGTTCCAAAAACGCCCTGACACGCCCGATGCGGTCCTCGGTGCTTTCCTCCGTCCCAAAATATTCTTCTAAGTAAACCTCTAAAATGCCTTTGGGAAGCAAAAACTCATTCGGGGAGGCTACATGACAATACGAATCAATCTCCCGCTTCATCTTCTTCGCCTCGTCAAAACGCTCCATCCTGCACAGCATCTGCGCCTTCTGAATCAGGCTGATTAACACCAGCCGAATGTCCGGTTTTGCATAATTGCTGCTGGCAAGATCGTATCCCCGCTGGTAGCAGTTTAACGCTTTCCGGTATTCCCGAAGCCCCTGATACAGCAGCCCCTCATTTAACAGTATCACTACGCGTTCGTTGGTGTCGCGGTTTTTCTCCGCCGCCTTCTCCGCTTCCAGATAGTTTAGCATGGCGCTCGCCTCATATCCCACAAAGGAAAGCAGCGTGCCGAGCATATTGTAAGCCTGCACTTCCAGATAGGCATATTTTTTGGTCTTCTCAATGCCCAGGCATTTGGTCAGCGCATTGACCGCCGTCGAATAACGGCCATTTTGAAATGCCGCCTCCCCGCGGAAAAACGCCGCCTCCGCCAATTCGTCCTTTGTATGCTCTATCGCAAGCTGTTTGTCATAAGCGTCCAGCAATTCCCAGATATTTTCTGTATCTTTATGATATTGGTAGTCTAAAATTCTTTCTCTGATTTCTCTTTTTAGAGCTCCGTTCTCCATAATCATCCACCTTTACACGATCTAAAACCCACAAACTGTGTTTCCACTACGTTTCACCATTTATTATAAAAAAACAATGGGAAAATTACAACACCAAAACCCTCGCCGGACGGATGTTTCTTCTATTTTAAACATTCTTCTATCAAAAAAAGGAAACGGTCTCCCATTTCCTTTTCCAAGTGGACCTGACGGGAATCGAACCCGTGTCCAAAAACCAATCCCCTGTCCTTCTACGAGCGTAGCCTATGCTTTGTCATTCCCTCCGCCGGGCTTGCATAAGCACAATTCCGGTTTCAGTAGCTTCATGATACGCCTGTACGCGCAAAGCTTTGCGTACATCGTTTCCTACATCGTCGAAGCCTGAATCCTAAAGTGTAGGTGCCCTAGGTCAGACTGCTGCAGCTTAGGCAGCGTATGCTAAATTATCTTCAGCGTTTAATTTTAAGTTTGGAATTTGACGCATCCCCTGCGGCTCGCTTCTCCAGCTTCATGATCCCTGTCGAAACCATTACAAGCCCATAATCCTTATAAATTTCTTACCTTGAAATCCCGTTCCGCCTCCCTGCGCATATCTTTCTTTGCAATATCCTGACGCTTGTCATAATTCTTTTTGCCTCTGGCGAGGGCTATCTCTACTTTTACAAGGCTCCCCTTAAAGTATACCTCAATCGGCACTAAAGTGTAACCCTTTTCTGCAATCTTTCCGGTTAATTTTCGGATTTCCGCCTTGTGCATCAGCAATTTCTTCGGGCGGAGCGGATCTTTGTTAAAAATGTTTCCCTTCTCATAGGGGGAGATATGCATACCATAGAGAATGACTTCCCCATTCTCGATGCGGATAAAGGATTCCTTGATACTGCACTTTCCCATGCGGAGCGATTTCACCTCGGTGCCATGAAGCGCAATCCCCGCCTCATAGCGTTCCTCAAGGAAATAATCATGGTAGGCTTTTTTGTTGTTTGCAACCAATTTTTTTTCCGTTTTTGCCATAGATGATTTCCCCCTCCCGATTTGCACCGCATGGTATATTATATCCCAGAACTTTTTTTTCCGCAAGGATCTTATTTTCTTTTCTCAGTGCCCTCTTCCGATTTCACGATTTGGAAATCAATGGTACGCATGATGTTATCCACATTGACCGCCCGGACTAGCACTTTCTGCCCTAATTTATAGCGGATGTTCGTCACCTCGCCAATCAATTCACAGGTGCTTTCACTGTAATGGAAATAGTCCTCCGCCAAAGACGCGATATGCACCAGACCTTCGATGGTATTGGGCAGCTCCACATAAAATCCCCACTCTGTCACGCCGGAAATGACGCCCTCAAACACTTCCCCGATATGATCCGCCATGTATTCCGCTTTTTTGAGTTTTTCCGTCTCCCGCTCCGCCTCGTCGGCGCGCCGCTCCATTTTGCTGGAGTGTTCCGCTACCTCCGGCAGAAGTTTTTCATAATGCTGGATTTTCTTTGCGTTCATTCTTCCCCGCAAGTTATCCTTGATGATCCTGTGTATCTGCAAATCGGGATACCGGCGTATGGGGGAGGTGAAATGGCAGTAAAAAGAAGCCGCCAGTCCGAAATGCCCCGTGCTCACCGTGGCGTACTTTGCCTGTTTCATGGATCGCAGGGCAAGGCGGCTGATAACCGCCTCCTCCGGGGTCCCGTCTATTTTTTGCAATAATTTCTGCAATTCCTTCGGGTGGAACTCGTCTTGCCCCAGTTTGATGGTGTATCCAAAATTATGGATAAACGTGCCCAGTTTCTTTATCTTCTCCTTATCCGGCCTGTCATGGACACGGTAGAGAAAGGGAAGCTCCTGCCAAAAGTAATCCTGCGCCACTGTTTCATTGGCAATTAACATAAAATCTTCGATGATTTTCGTCGCCACATTCCGCTCATAGGGTTTGATTTCTATGGGGTTCCCCCTGTCATCTAATATGATTTTA
Organism: uncultured Roseburia sp.; assembly: GCA_947627165.1. Classification (GTDB taxonomy): domain Bacteria; phylum Bacillota; class Clostridia; order Lachnospirales; family Lachnospiraceae; genus Roseburia. Next base: position 19,197 of record CANQUZ010000005.1, on the reverse strand, counting down.
GACTCTGGGAAGTCAAAGTCGATAGAGCCGCGGCTCATCCGTTTTTTTCTAAGGAGCGCCGCCAGTTCTTCCATTTGCTCAAACATCGGCACCAATTCCTCATACTCTTTTCTCTCCGCCTCGTCTCTGTCTTCCAAAATTTTCCTGACGCTGGTATAGCTCATGCGCCGGTCTACCCTGATGACCGTCTCTGCAATGGTGTGGTCAATAACATTTCCCTTTTGATCAATCGTCATCAGGCAGCTTAGCGCCAGACGGTTCTCTCCGGCATTCAGCGAACAGATGCCATTGGAAAGCTTGTGGGGAAGCATGGGGATCACCCTGTCCACTAAATAGACGGAAGTCCCGCGGCTAAGCGCCTCCACATCCAACGCGCTATGTTCCTGCACATAATTTGCCACATCCGCAATATGAACGCCGAGCCGGTAGCAATCTCCCTCCCTGCTTAAAGTAATGGCATCGTCTAAATCCTTGGCGTCCTCCCCGTCGATGGTGACAGTGGTCCATTCCCTCAAATCCATGCGGCCCGCCATATCGGCAGCGCTCACCTCATTGGAAACGTTTTCCACCTGACGCATGATTTTTTCGGAAAATTCCACCGGAAGCTGATACGCCCTGACGATGGACAAAATATCGGTTCCGGGGTCATTGACATGGCCTAAGATTTCTATTACCTTTCCCTCCGGCTTTCTTCCTTCTCTGCCAAAATCCGTAATCTCCACTACCACCTTATGGCCGGATACCGCCCCTTTTGACCGCTCCTGCGGAATAAAGATATCCGTTCCAAATTTGGGGTTGTCCGGCACTGCAAAGCCAAAGGTTTTGCTCTTTTCAAAAGTGCATACGATGGAAGCCGTCCCTCTGGAAAGGATTTTCGTAATCGTCCCTTCCCTGCGCTTTCCGCTGGTTTCCGAGACAATCGCCACCTGCACCGTGTCCATATGGAACGCCCCATGGGTCTGGCTCTCCGGTATAAAAATATCCTCTTCCTGCCCCTCCACCGTCACAAAACCAAACCCTCTTTGGTGGGCAGTAAAAGTACCGGTAAGGTACTTCCCCTGGGATTTTACATATTTCCCTTTTGAGGTCACTTCAATCTTGCCCTCTGCAAGCAGGGCGTCAAGCACCTCCTGCAGCTCCTGCCGCATATCTTTCGGCACGGAAAGCACTGCGGCAATTTCCTTCGCCTTCATCGGCACATAAAATTCATCGCAGATGAATTGATAGATTGTTTCTTTTCGTTTTTGTAAAAGTTCTTTTTCCATTTATGGCCTCCAGGCTGCGGCTATTTTTTCAACTCTCGTTCCTTACATAAGCTGATGACTGACGGCGGATTTTTGCCGCTGTCATGTAAAAAGGCTGCCGTGCGAACACGGCAGCCTGACATCCTAAAAAATACCCATATTCAATACTGCTGCAAGAACAATAAACAGCACCACGCAGACGGTTGTCATCTTCACCAACATCCCCTCCATGGAACGCCCTTTATTTTTCCCCCAGTAGGTATCTGCCGCGCCTGCAATCGCGCCGAGCCCGGCGGATTTTCCTTCCTGCATCAGAATGACGACGGTTAATGCCAGACAAATCAATATAAAAATAACGGCTAAAATCGTTTTTAAAATTCCCACAATCACTACCTCCTACGGTCGCTTACTCAAAACTTGCTTTATTGTACCACAGCATTTCCGATTTTTCAACCACTTTTTTATATTCTCCGCTATTCTCCGCCGTCGGAACGTAACAGTTCAGCCGATTCCATCCGTATTTTCTTAATTAAACTCCGCCTGCGCCCCCAGCTCTTCTTCAATGCGCAAAAGCTGGTTGTACTTGCTGGTGCGTTCCGCACGGCAGGGGGCTCCTGTCTTAATCTGCCCTGCATTGACGGCCACCGCCAAATCTGCAATAAAAGCGTCTTCCGTCTCCCCTGAACGATGGGATATGACCGTTCGGTACCCGGCGCACTTTGCCATCTCGATGGCGTCCATGGCTTCGGTGACGGTTCCAATCTGATTGACTTTAATCAACACCGCATTGGCGACCTTCAAATCGATTCCGCATTTGATTCGTTTTGGATTGGTGACAAACAAATCGTCTCCCACGAGCTGGACCTTGTCCCCTAAACGCTCCGTCAGTTTCTGCCAGCCTTCCCAGTCGTCCTCAAAAAGACCGTCCTCGATGGATATAATCGGAAATTCTTTTACCAATTCCTCATACAGCGCAATCATCTCGTCCGAACTCCGTTTGACGCTGTCCGGGCAGCTATCTTTTGCGGAAGCCTCCCCTTTTTTCTCCGGGTTTCCCTCTTCTTTTTCAGAGCAGGCGCCCTTGCGATTGCCCCTGCGATTGTTTTTGCAGCCGCTCTCCCCAGGGAAAATATATACGTCGGTTTCCTCATCATAAAGCTCGCTCGCCGCCGCATCCATCGCATAGACAATGTCTTCGCCCACGCGGTAGCCCGCCAGTTCTACCGCTTTGGACAGGAAGGAAAATGCCTCTCGTGTGTCTTGAAAGTCCGGCGCAAATCCGCCCTCGTCGCCCACTGCCGTGCTCATGCCGGCTTTGTTTAAAATCTGGCGCAGGAAATGATAAACTTCCGCTCCCATCCGCAGCCCTTCCGAATAAGTCTTTGCCCCCACAGGTATGATCATAAATTCCTGGAAATCCAGCGAATTTTTTGCATGGGCCCCGCCGTTTATGACATTCATCATAGGAAGGGGCATACGCTTTGCATTGCAGCCGCCTAAATAGCGGTAAAGCGGCATCTCCAAGGCTTTTGCCGCCGTTTTGGCGCAGGCGAGGGAAACACCCAAAATGGCGTTTGCCCCCAGGTTCCCCTTGTTGTCCGTTCCGTCTAATTCCACCATAATGCGGTCGAGCTCTCCCTGCTCCAACACATTTTGCCCCACCAAAGATTCCTTTACTTTCGTATTGATATGTTTTACCACCTTCTCCACTCCAAGGCCGAAGTAGTTATCGTCTCCATCCCTCAACTCGATTGCCTCAAACCGCCCTGTGCTGGCTCCGGAAGGCACGCTTTCCCTTGCGGTAATTTTTTTCCCCGTGGTCTCCGTCTCCGCCGTCACTTCCACCTCTACCGTGGGATTTCCCCTGGAATCCAAAATCTGCCGTCCGTGCACGTCTGTAATTTTCACCATTAATGACATAAAAAAATTCCCCTTTCACGCAATACTTCTTTTCGCCTAGTATGCGCAAAACAGGAATTTTTATTCCATGATTCCATCATTCCGCTTCCTCAACTTCTTCAATGCCTTTGGATTTCAGAAAGTCTACCCAGATGCCGTATTCCGAACCATATAGATGCAGATTATCAAATGTCAGCTCTTTTTTCAGCGCCCCGTCCTCGTCGCAGACCGCTTCATTGACGTCAATGTAAAACACCCTGTCTCCATCCGCCAGATTGACAATCCGCTCATTCCGCGCCTGAATGCCTTCGTTATTGAATATGGCGTCCGAATCTGATTTCGCCTTCGCCACTTTCATGATCCCCTGCACATAAATCATCGCCTCGGGCTGCAGCTGCTTGATTTTTTCCACGGACCAGGCATATTGCTCCATAAATTCATCAATCGTCCCCCGTCCCATTTCATTGATGCCAAGCTGAAAATAAATTTTTTTGTACTGTTTTGCAGACAGAGCCTCCTCCAAAGTGACATCCTCACCATCCACCTCGCAGAATCGATCCGTCCACAAATCATAGACGCTCATCCCTACCGTCGCAAAAAAGTCCGCCCCCTCGATTCCCCCATAATCATGGAGGCCTACCGTCCTGGAATCTCCGATAAACAGCGCATCGGAAAAGTAGTCCATCCCAACCTCAACAAACCGCTTCTTTTTCACCACAGTTTCTTTTTTCTCTGGGTTTTTTGGAGCTTCCGTTGTTTCGCTTTCTTCCGTTTCTTTCTCTTCCTCCGTTGTTATCGTTTCTGCCGTTTCGCTTTCTTCCGCTTCTTTCTCTTCCGTCGTTGCTATCGTTTCTGTTGTTTCGCTCTCCTCCTGCAAAGTTTGCGCCAATACCGTCTCAGGAATTTGATCCTGCGGTTTCTGAAAAGATGCCAGAAGCCCTGGATCCCAGGGGTAGATATGGTCATGAATCCCCTGCAGCACCAGCACAAAATACGGCGTTTTGGCAACATCTATGCTATAATTCTTATAAATACTGTCTTTCCCCAGGTAGCCCACGATAGACAACACAAGCCAGCCTGCCGCTATCACTATGGCCACCCTGCATTTCAATAGTTTTCTCATATGCTCCCTCTTTTCGTCCCATGCAACCATATGTTTCGTCTTAAAAATTAAAATATAAAAACGGATTATTCGTGGATATCGCCAGATAATACAGGCTTACTCCCAGTATGACTATGACTATGAGGTTTCCGAACCATTTCTTTTGTACGGATCTGTAAAACGCCGCCGGATATCGGGTGGAACCAAGCGCCCCCAACAAAAACAAAGGCACAAAGTCTTTGAGATAGCGGACATAATCCAGTGGATTTACGATTGCAGACTCCCCAAAAAAAGGAAACAGCCTCGTATAATAGACTCCAATCTGCCGGACATCCGCCACGGCGAACGCAATCCAGGTAAGGGGAACCACAAGCAACAGATAGATATGGCAGAAAAACCGGCTCTTTTCCAGATAGCGGAGCAGACATAGCTTCTCCACTGTCAAAAGGACCAGAAGGGACGCTCCCCATATCAGATAATTTGCCGCCGCGCCATGCCAAAGAGCCGTAAGCGCCCATACAATCAGAAGGTTGCAGAAGGTGCGCGCCTTTCCTTTCCGGTTTCCCCCCAAGGGAATATACACATACGTCCGAAACCATCTTCCCAGCGTGATATGCCACCTGCGCCAGAACTCTGACACGGATTTTGACATATAAGGATGGGCAAAGTTTCTGGGAATGTCAAACCCCAGCATATTGCCAAGCCCCATTGCCATAAGGGAATATCCCAGAAAATCAAAATACAGTTCAATGGAGTAGGCATAAACTCCCATCCACGCCAAAGGGGTGGAGATACTTGCAAATCCTATGCCCTGAATGTTATTCCAGAGCATTCCTATCCGGTCTGCGATGACGACTTTGGACGCCAATCCTGCCGAAAGCAGTTTTAGCCCGTCCTCAAACTGCTGCAGCATAACCTTTCTCTCGCTGATTCTCAGCCGCACTTCGGAATAATTGATGATAGGTCCCGCAATCAACTGGGGGAACATCGTCAGATACGTTCCCAGCTTTATCAGAGATTTCTCCGCCGGAACCACCCCCTTGTATACATCAATCACATAAGCCGCTATCTGAAAGGTATAAAAGCTGATGCCCAAAGGAAGTCTCGACGCCCTCCCGCTGTACTTAAAGTAAAACAGAATGCCGAAATCATAGACTAACGCCGCCAGCAGACACAACAGCTGCCTTGTCCCCCGCCCGTCCTCTGCTCTTATGTACATTCCCCTCGCCAGAACGTAATTCACGATGACCGACGCCAGCAGCAACAGCACATATTCCGCCTCCCCAACGGTATAAAACGCGATGCTTGCTGCAAATAACACCAAATTTTTCCATTTTTTTGGAGTGATATAATATATGGTAAAAAAAACCGGCAAAAACCGGAACAAAAATTCAAAGCTGCTAAATACCATAGTATGGCTCTTTTCTAATATTGTTTTTCACAAATCCTTTAATTTCATTATATACAAAATTTTACAAAAAAACTGTCTTTTAAATAAAATTAGTCAAAATTTATTATTTTCGTTATAATGTTATGAATTTTTAATTTTTATGTAATTTTTGCAAAATTTTTGTAATATTTCACCCGTCTCTCACGTTCAAACAGCCCTTAGACGGAGGCTTTCTGCGTCTGCCAGATTCCTTTCACCTCGCCGATAAAGTAGAGAGATCCGAACGCCACGGTGGGAAAATCCTCCGCTAAGGCTGCGGGAAGGACTGCGTCCTCTATCTTGCTTACGGCTTCTGCCGGAACCCCTTTTTTGCGGATGCATTCCGCCAGAGTCTCCGCCTGGAGGCCGCGCGAATCCCCCACATTGGCAGTCTTAACATCAACCGCCAGCGGCAGGATATCCTCCAACATTTTTTCATACTCTTTGTCCGCCATAACCCCCATGACAAAATGGAATTTTTCCCCGGGGAACATCTGCCTCAGGCTTTCCGCCAACGCCGCCGCCCCATTGCTGTTGTGGGCTCCGTCCACCCAGAATCCTGGATGCTCCGAGAGGCATTCCATCCTCCCCGGCCAGGCGGCCGTTCTGATCCCCTCCCGAATCACCGTTTCCCCAAAAACCGTGTTGGTTTCCTTTAAAAAAGCCTCCGCCGCTAAGATTGCCGCTGCCGCATTTTCATACTGGTGGCTGCCCGGCAGGCGCATCCGCAAGTTTCTATATCCATGATAGGAAAATTCCTGTTCTTTTCCGAGGTAAGCTATCCCCGTGATTTCCGAGCAGTCTACGACCTGATATGTTTTTACTTCCGCTTTCCGTGCCGCTGCCGCAAAAACCTCCATCACTTCCCGCTCCTGGCTCTCCACTACCAGATGTGTCCCTTTTTTTATGATTCCGGCTTTTTCCGCCGCAATTTCCGCCAGGGTATTGCCAAGGATTTCCATGTGGTCGTAACCAATTTTCGTAATGACGGTGACGACCGGAACCCCCACCGCATTGGTGGAGTCTAATCTTCCGCCCAGCCCGGTTTCCAGAATCATCACGTCACAATTTTGCTCCCGAAAGTACAATAGCGCCATCCCAAGGCAATAGTCGAACATGGACGGGGCGGCTTCATAGCGTTCCGACAGCAGGCAGCCCCCCAGCCTTGCCACATCTTCTTTTGCGATCATAGCCCCATTCACCTGTATGCGCTCCCTGAAATCCACCAGATGCGGCGAAGTAAACATCCCGGTTCTTAATCCCGCCTGCTGCAAAATTGCGCACAAAAAAGCAGAGACGGATCCTTTTCCATTCGTCCCTGCTATATGGATCATGGGGATTCCGCGCTGCGGATTCCCCAGCCTCTCCAAGATACGCGCCGTCACTTCCACTCCGGGAAGCGTTCCAAACCTTCTCTGGTTCCCAATCTTATCTAAAACTTCTTCATATGTTAATTTGCCCATAGCGATTGTCTGTTTCCTCTCCGCGTTTTGTATCAGACTGCCATGATTACCCCGCCGTCATTGGCATACAGGCTGCTTACTCCGGCGGTGTCAATGACAATGATTTTTTTAAATTTTGCGACTTTTTCCACTTTCTCCTTCACTGCCAATGCACGTTCCGGACAATTACAGTGGGATATGGCAAGGATCCGGTCCTCGCAGTCTTTTGTCCTGGAAATCATGTTCTGTACCATCTTTTCTAAGGCTTTATTCATCCCCCGCGCCTGATCTAACTGGCAGATGGCCCCCTCATCGGTAGAGCCCATCACCGGCTTGATGTTTAGCGTATTGGCGATAAAGGCCTTCAGATTGCTCAAACGTCCGTTTTTCCTTAAGGTTTCTAAAGTTTCCAGCACAAAGTAGGTGTTCATGGAACTGATATATTCCTCTGTCTTTGCCACGATCTCCTCGAAAGGCAATCCCTGTTCCTCGTATTCCTGAACTTTTATCCCTATCAGGGTTTCTCCGACAGAAGCGGATTTGGAGTTAAACACATAAATCTTTTTATGCTCCCCATGCTCTTCCTCATAGAGCTTTTTCCCTAACACGGCGCTGTTATACGAGCCGCTCAGCTCACTGGAAAGCGTCACCACATACACATGATCCGCCTCCCCCTCATAGGTCCGCATATACTGTTCCGGAGACGGGCAGGAGGATTTGGGACAGGAAACGCTCTCTCTGACTCTCCTTAAAAAATCCAGCTGGTCAAACGTCTCATCATCGCGGATCCTATATCCGTCCACTTCCAGTTCCAATGACACCGTCTCAAAGCGCCCGTCTCTTTTTAAGTCCTCCGTCAGCTCCCCGCAGCTGTCAATCACAATCTTATACATACACCCATACCTCCCATACCCATCTCTGCTTCTATTCTTTGAAAACCGTTTATTTGTTATTCATAAACTTTTTACCTGTTATGACATTCCATCACAAGTAGTTTTAATTACTACGTGATAGTAACATAAAAGCAGCCTTTTGTATAGAGGTTTTTGATATTTTTTATATGTATCGTAAAATCTTAAGTAAAACTCTTTTCCTCATTTCAAACCATCTCATAACAGTGGCATTTATGCCCAAAAAAACTTATATTCCCCGAGAAACGTAATACACGTGCACAGTACCCAAATCGTTCCATTCTCCTCGTCCTTGCTGGATTGGTTTTGTCTCTCAAGCACTTTATGCCATTCTATTTCCTGATACTTTTCTTTCAATGCAGCAGACACTTCATTTTTTATCTCTTGTATCTCACCAGCTTTTACTATATTTTCTTCCAAGCCATCACATATTTCATCCCTTATATTTTGTATGCTGCTTGCTTTTACTATGTTTTCCCTGACAAAATAGAAGAATAATTCCCTCATATCTTCCCAATAGGAAACTGACTTTTCCAGAAAACTCTGATTCTCCAAACGCTTCAAAAGCGTATGTTCTAAGTTCTTCTTATCTTGTTCTAATAAATTCATTTTAGAAAGCACAAACCCTATTTTCCCAGTAAGCTCCTCCCTTGTTTTGGCAGACAAAAGCTCATATGCATACTCATCAATCTTTTCCTCAGCCACATCCGTTTTTTTATTTAACACATTCAATAGTCTTCCATAAAGATTTACATACTTTAAAACTGCTGTTTCGGAAGCGACAAGCTGCTTGTATTCTTTGCCAGGCCTGCATTGGACAGGTATCTTTCTGGATAGATAATCGCTATCCGGAATCGATTTAAAATGATAGAGGGACTCAGCCATCGGATAATTAATATACAAAAGGCCATCTTCCGTTGCATTATCAAAATGCTTCTGCATTTTCAATATTTTTTCATCGGAATACCAATTATCATGACGCTCATAGTCAAACATCAAAATAATATTGGTAAAAGTTCTTTTGTCTAGCTGTGGAGCAATCCTGTTCCTACGGCTGATTAACAAAGGTAGATCTATTTCTAATCCATCCTCATACCAGGTTTCATCATATTCTTTTTCTATTGCGTGATATAAATCATAGATGTCACTATGATACACATGGATATCCTCGAAACGAACCGGTATCTTTGGAAAACATTTTAAAATCGTTTTTAAAAGATTAAATTTTTCTAATTCACCCTCAACGATCACCAAGGTCTGATTACGCAATGTTTGTCCCACTTGGCCATAATTATTCATACTGTTCAAATTCACCGCCAATATAAAGTTTCTCTAAATTATGCCCTTCTCTCAGTTCTCTTTCTGTCGCATCACATAATGCTGTCAGTTTTCCGGTTCCGGACAAGATAAATAAACAATCCGGCCTCATCAACTGATTCGTCATCAAATTCGTATTGTGCGTTGTTAATACGACCTGGCATTTGGGAAAATTAGATTTGAGGAATTTAACGATCTTTTCAGACATTTCATAATTATAATATGCGTCAAATTCATCCATATACAGGAAAGAAGGAGTTTTATCAAATACCATAATTCTTCTGTATAATGTAAGCAAGGACAAGGTGCCGCTGGAGGCATTTTCATAAAAAGGCACTAATGTTTCATGCTTAAAAAACAACTCATTTTGCCCGTCAGGAGACTTTGCCACTTCCAGCTCACACTCAATTCCCATCACATTCAAAAATTCCTGGAACTGTTCAAGATTCCTGGTATCAGCAAGGTAATCATTAAATGCCGGATTGAGTCTTGACCTTTTTATCAAACTAACACTTATGTGCCTCATCCTTTTAATATAATCTTCCATGCTTCGCAAAACGTTGTCCGGCAAAAGTGGCGCATTATTCAAAATATAGCGCAGAAATGGAACCTGGGTATCCGTTTCGCCCTCGATGTCGGCAAGAACAGGTTCCATCGCATCGGTGTATTTTTTGAGCTGGATTGTCTCTGCCCCAATTAATTCCAAATTCGTATCTGATAAATCGCTCTTTTCAAAATTCATTTTGTATATTGAATTATCATTCAGGCACAATATTTCTGACACCAATTCGTGCCTGTTATTTCTCTGGTAAGTATAAACAATCCTATCTTCGCCAAATGCAAATTCATACGTAAATTCTGCAACAGGCTCATCCGAATCTGCATTTAAAAATCTGTCATTCCTCATTCTTTGCGGAACACCAAAGAGGATATCAAAAATATCCCCTATTGCCTCACCAAGATTCGTTTTGCCAGTGGCATTTCTTCCGTAAATGATACATTTACTGACGGTGCTATCCGCAATGCACTCCGGATTAAACTTATATCCCCCTACTTTCCCTAAATCAAGCACAAGTGTCTCCTTGAAATTTTTAAAATTTCTTACACTGAACTTCCTTAACATATCATCACCTCTCTACGCAAGACAGCCAATTTGCTTAGCGTAATTTTTTTACGGCACAAATACAGTGTAACATCTATTACCTGTAAACTCAACTATTTTCAGTATCTATGTTTTGACACCTTATGACCATTCTATACATTCTTAAAAAACAACTTCCGGCACGAATTACCAGGAATTTTATAATCAATAAACAGCTTCGGATAACCATGTCATTTTTTATTTATCCCTCCTGGAAAAACGCCTCCGCTAAATCTTTTAACGCCTGTTGGTCTGACGTTCCCATCAGTTCCCTTGCAGAGTGCATGGCAAGGAGCGGAATGCCCACATCCACAGTCTTTACCGGAAGCAGGGCGGAGGCAATGGAACCTAACGTCCCTCCTCCCGGTAAATCGGAACGGTTCACAAATTTCTGATAGGGAATCCCCCTCTTGTCGCAAAGCTGCTGGATTGCGCCAATGGCTTCACAATCCGTGGCATAGGACTGGGAGCTTGCTTCCTTGATGCAAACGCCTCCGCCCAGTATGGGTTTGTTGGTAATGTCCATTTTTCCCGCCTGATTCGGATGCAGTCCGTGGGCCACATCCACCGATAACAACATACTCTGGTAGAGCATCTGCTGCGCGCTTCCGCCTAAGCCCATTTGCCCTAAAATGCGGAGCAGCATATCATGCAGCAAAATCGCTCCGGCTCCCTGCTTGCTGCGGCTGCCGATTTCCTCATGGTCAAAAAGGGCAATCAGATTCAGCCCGTCCTCCCGCTCCGCCTCAATGACTGCCGAAACCAACGCCGAGCAGGAGGTTACATTGTCCAACCTGGGGCTGGAAATAAATTCGTCCCTTCCCCCGATTAATTCCGGCTTTTCTTTGCAATATACCGTCAATTCAAAGTCCAGAATCTCTTCTTTTTTCACCTGCAATTCCTCTGCCAGCAGATTCAGAAAATACTCCGCCTCGCCTTCAGCAGATAATCCCAGAAGGGGAAGCATATCTACCTGTTTATTAAGCTCTATCCCTTTGTTGACCTCCCGGTTCATGTGGATCGCCAAATTGGGGATGGTCAGCAGATTTTTATTCGACGCAAAAAACTTTATTTGCGGACCAAATGACGTTTCCCTGCGGACAGCCACCCTTCCCGCAACGCCGAGAGGCCTGTCCAGCCAGGTGTTTAAAATGGCTCCCCCATACACTTCCACATTGAGCTGGGCATAACCGTGGCTTCTAAGGTCGGCCGACGGTTTTATCCGAAGGCACGGGAAATCCGTATGTGCCGCCGCAATCCGGATGGCGGGGGAATCTTTGCCCGCTGCAAAGGCGTCCCTTTGTTTTGGCAGGGTAAACGCAAACAAGGTCGTATCGTGGTGATTGACATAATATTTCCCACCCTCCTTTAATTCCCAGTCTTCCCCATAATTTATTTTTTCAAAGCCGGCTTTTAAAAGTCGTTCCTGACAGGCTTCCACCGTATGTGCCGGCGATATTCCTTTCTCTAATAAATCAAACAATCTTTCTGTCTCACGCATTGTTTCCCTCTTTTCTGCACCGCCCTGGGCTGTTACGTACAGCATTTTTACGCTGCCTTTTGTATTTTACTACGAAAATTTTAAAATTACATCTATTATTTGTCCCTTTCCTGATTCTATGTTAAAATATCCTTACTATTTCCCCCGTTCTGAAAACAGGGGAACATCCTTGCAGCCTCCGGCGCGCCAATGGATGTCTGCTTTTACCTCTCATTTTGCTGCGCCCCATGGGCCGGAAAGGGTTTGTTTTTATGGTTGCATTGAAAATTCCTGAAATCAAGCATTTTATGAGTCTTCTGCTGTGCGCAGAGACGTTTGATAATTTTCTGCTGCAGGAGGCCGTAATCCAAAAGGATATTACCTGGAATATCGAAGGCAGACTGCATACGGATTACTATCGTGAAGAGGAATTAGAGGAACTGTCTCTAACGGGGCTCGCCTTCATTCCCTTTGGAAAAGTCCGTTCCCACTGCTTTGATTTGATGAAAGGCAAACGGACGCCTGCTTTTTTTAAATTTGTGTTTCTTTTATCCCCGGCAAACCTTGCCCGCACAGTGGAGCAGGCGCATACGGATTTCACGCCCGGAGACATCGCCGCCATGTTTTTGAACCTGAAATTTCAAAACGGCGAACTCCTTTTGACCACGGGCGTATCTTACCGCATTTTTTCTGTGGACAAAAGCCTAGAATACGAGTGGGACCGTATGATACGCCTCTTCCTAAAAAACCATCAAATTACCTTTGAAGAATTATGATTTTTCCTTTACTTTTCCCCTCTCTTATGGTATGCTTATTATGGCTGTAAAACAGTCAGTAATATTTTTTGGAGGTACTTCTTAATGAACAAAGGTACAGTAAAATGGTTCAACAACCAAAAAGGCTACGGTTTCATTTCTGATCAGGAAGGAAATGACGTGTTCGTACACTATTCAGGACTGAACATGGAAGGATTTAAGTCACTGGAAGAGGGCTCTGCAGTAGAGTTCGAAGTGGTAGAAGGTTCCAAAGGACCTCAGGCAACAAACGTAACCGTAGTAAAATAATTGTTGCCAACACAAACATTATCAGTCTAAATCGCAAGTTTCATATGTACCTTTTTCTTTTAAATAAACCAGTTTTTATTTGTTAGATTAGGATATTGTAAACCATGGATTTAAAAAAGGACGCCGTTTTTGCCGGCGTCCTTTTTCCCTGTTTTCAAAAAGCTCACCAGAGCTTTTTTGAAAGCTCACCAGAGCAAAAGTTCACCAGAGCTTTGTGAAAGTCCTGGTGGGCTTTCTTGAATGCTCTGGTGAACTTTTTTGAATCTTCCGCTAATTTACTGCATCCCCTGCTTTACTTTTACAATTCTGACTAAAGATTGGTCAATCCGTTCCTGGCTGATTGTGCCTTCCTGCACCGCTGTAAGCAGCCCCTGATATGCTTTCTCATAGTCCTGGGGCATCAGAATCATATCCACCCCTGCATTGACTGCCATCACAGCCGCCTGGTCTGCGGTGTAAGTATTCGTGACAGCCCCCATATTCATTGCGTCGGTCATCACAATGCCGTCATACCCAAGCTGCTCCCTTAAGACATTCGTCACCATCATCTGGGATAAGGAAGCCGGCGTATCGTCCCCAACGATTGCAGGCGCTGAAATATGACCCACCATGATGAAGGAGACGCCGTCCGATACCGCCCTCTGGAAAGGAAGCAAATCCGACGCCCTGGGAAATGTTTGACAACGCCGTAAATCCCCTGGTTTTGAAGTCCCATCAACTCCGCACTCACCATGTCCGATACCAGCTGGGGATCAGAGCCAAAGGAACGCGTGCCAATAACGGTATTGTCCGAGTTGGACAGCACATCCGCCACCGGTGCAAAATCCACATTAAACCCAAGATGTTTCAGGTAAGCCCCTATAACGGAACCTGCCTGTTCCGCCTTTGCAGCGTCGCCGGAGGCTCCAATATCGCTCATAGCCCCCACGTCATTGACGCCAAAGGCAACGTTTTTGGCAATCCTTGTGACGCTTCCGCCCTCTTCGTCCACACACAGGAAAGCGGGAAGTCCGGTCGTCTCCCTGGCAATGGCCTGCATATCGGTAAGCATTTGGGAGGTCTGCTCCGAACCTAAGAGATTTTCCTCCATATAGATAATGCCGCCCGCCGGTTTCTTTTGGTAGCACTCTCGCGTAGTATCTCCCGCCGCAGTGACATTGGCATATCCCGTCAACGCCTGGGGCGTAATCACAAACATTTGCGCAATTTTCTGCTCTAGTGTCATCGCCGCCACAAACTCCTGCGCCTGCTTTGTCTGCGGGTCAATGACAGGGTCCGGCGCTTCTATCGGTTCTGTCACTTGGGAGCTCTCGGTACTCTCACTTGCTTCCGTCTCCACCACCTGGGTATTCGCAGGCTTTTGATTGTGGGGCAGGAGCTTTACCACTGCAAAAACCATTCCTGCTATCACTGCAAAAATAACTACAAGGAACGCTGCTATCAACAGTATAGACTGTTTTGTTTCTTTGAGTCTCTTTAATCTTCTCTCTTCTCTGTCCATCTGCTTCCCCTTTTCTTCGTAATCACTCCACGCCATTCCCTTCCTGGCCGGGGGCGGAAAGCATCAGGCTCATCTCCCCGAATAGCTCCGCCTTCCCAATGCCGTATGGCAGGATAAAGTGGTCTCCTTTGTGGACGGGATGGCTGTTTACGATACCGTCCCCCTCAATCACCGACACCAGCAGGAAGGGGTACTTCTGACAAAATTCCGCCTCCCCTTCCACTTCCATCTTAAAGATTTGGTAATATCTGCAGGCGTGCAGTTCATGTAATTGATTTTTTGAAAGATTGGCTGCAGGTTTCACAATCTCCCCCGCCCGCCGCTCCGGCACCGCAATCACATCCAGGCTTTTCCCTATGTGCAGCTCCCTGGGCTTTCCTCCGCAGAGGCGGCCGTAATCGTACACACGGTAGGTAATATCGCTGTTCTGCTGCGTCTCTATCAGGAGCGTCCCCCCTTTGATGGCGTGGACCGTTCCCGGATCAATCTGGATAAAGTCCCCTTTCTTTATGGGAATTTCCCGGATCAGCTCTTTCCATCTCTCATTTTTTATCATATCCGCAAGTTCTTCCCTGGTGCGGGCGTTATGCCCTGCCACAATGGTTGCATTTTCCGGCGCGTCCAGGATATACCAGCACTCTGTCTTTCCTAAAGCCCCGTTTTCATGCTCCCCGGCATAACTGTCCCCCGGATGTACCTGGATGCTCAAATCCTCCTTCGCATCAATAATCTTGGTCAGAAGCGGGAAGCGGTCCCCCGGAAAATGCCCGAACAGCTCCGGATGCGTCTCCCACAGCCTGGACAGTTTCATCCCGGCAAAGGAGCCTTCCCTGATGGTGCAGTCCCCATGGGGGTGGGCGGAAATGCCCCAGCACTCCCCAATATCGTCCCCCTCTGCCCGGTAGCCAAATTCTTCCTTGAGCCTGCTGCCTCCCCAGACGTTATGGGTGACGACCGGTTCTAAAAACAGGATTTCTTTTTTGGGCTGGTTCACAGACAATGCCGCCCCCTTCGTCTCCATCACCTTCCGATACCAAAAAGCGGAATCTTTCACAATCCGTTTCTGGCTGGAAAAATCCACATAGACGATGCCAAACCGCTGCTTATATCCCTCCGCCCATTCAAAATTGTCCAGAAAAGACCACAGGAAATAGCCCCTGACATCCGCCCCCTCGTCATAGGCGCGCTGCATGGCCCCTATATAAGAATCCAAAAACGTGATGCGGTTGGGATCGTGTACTTTCCCATCCGCACTTACGATATCGTGACAGGACATCCCATTTTCCGTAATATAAAGCGGCAGCGGATAGCGTTCCGTCAAAAACTTGATTCCATAATAAAGCGCTTCCGGCGTAACAGGCCAGTCGGAAGCCGTCCTAGGAAACCCGGGGGCGCGTTTTACAAATTCCGGCTCCCCGTCCTCTCCCGCCTGCACAAAATAGCCGTTGTAAATATTCTGCCCCAGAAAATCCAGGGGCTGATGGATGAGTTCCATATCTTCTTCCGTAATCGGCGGCAGATACTGCTTGAATTTTTCCAATCCTTCCTTGGGGTAGTTGCCAAAAATGACAGGATCGGAAAACCAGGACACATTCCACGCCCAGTCGTCTATGGGGTTGTAAAATCCAAAATATACTTTTTTTGCCGCCTCAACATCCTCCGGACGGTCCGTGTTGGGATACGCCACGCTGCAGGTGGGCGCAAACCCGATTTTGACAGGCTGTTTTGCATATTTCCTCAACGCTATCACAGCTCGTCCATGGGCTTTTAACAAATGGTGGGCAATCCGGAAGCTCTCCTCCACGGTACATTTTGTGCCCGGCGCATGGATCCCTTTCAAATGGCCCATGCCCACCACGCACTGCGGTTCATTTATGGTGATAAAATATTCGCAGATATCGGAAAAATGCTCCGCCACTACCTTGGCGTAAGCCTCAAACCAGTCTGGCGCTTCGGGATTCAGCCAGCCGCCTTTCTCATAAAGCGCTGCCGGAAACTCCCAGTGGAACAGGGTAATGTATGGGACAATCCCATTTTTCTTCATGGTTAAAATCATGTCCCGGTACATGGCGACGGCTTTTTCATTGATGCGCCCGATCCCCTCCGGCAGTATCCTTGCCCAGTTGAGCGAAAACCGATACGCTTTTATCCCAAGATGCTTCATCAGGGCGTAATCCTCTTTGTACCGGTTCATATGGTCACAGGCAGCGTAAGCATTCTGTCTCTCAAACACTCTGCCGTCCTCGGTAAACGTATCCCAGACCGAAAGCCCTCTGCCGTCCTGCGGGCTGGTTCCCTCCACCTGATAGGCGCTGCTGGCTGCTCCCCAGACAAAATCATCACGAAACATTCTTTTTTCTCCTTTTTAAATTCCATTCTCTATTTTGCGTTATTTTTTACAATTTTTCAACTCCCAATTCTAAATCCTCCATCGAACTTTAACAAATAAAGCGTTTTTCGTTTTCTTTACTTGTTTTTTATTTTGCAATATACTATAATACATTTGCAAAAATGAGTGATTTACATCAAAAAGGAGATATTCTTATGGACTTCTTAGACGCTTTTCTTTCTTCTTTCAGCAAGCCTCCGAAGCTTTCGCCGGGTATTTCAGCAGAAACCCTGTTAGGCCGCATTTACGAGGAAGAAAAGGATCTTCCCGGACAATCTCTGCTGTCTATCCGCGCTTATGGATCCCATTATATATTGCCGCCTTTTTCCTATTCTTTCCATTCCTTTCCCTGCTATCTTCTCTTATATACCACAAACGGCTGCGGCACATTGCAGACCAAAGAAAAAACATTTCTCTTAAAAGAAATGTCCCTCCTGTTCTTTCAATGCAGCCAGCCATTTTCTCTGTCTGTCTCCGGGCATTTCTGGAATTTTGAAGCCTATTTTTGCACTGGCTCTCTTTTTTCCACTTTTTACCGGAACCAAAAAGGGACGCTGTGGGATTTGGAAGATTCTCCGGAAATCTTAAGGCACCTGCAGATGCTTGAGACGAATAACCGCACCCCCCTGCGCCGGAACCACATTTTAGACCTTAAATGTTTTACCAACCTGTTTTCCGACCTCATCTTAATGAGAGAACCGGAGACTAACCCCAAAAAGAATTTCCCCGGCTATCTCCTGTATATGAAAAAATGCTTTGACTATTCTTATACGGACCATTATTCCCTGACAGATTTTGAGCAGAAGCTTTCCGTCAGCAAATACCGCCTCTGCCGGGAGTTTACCACGGTTTATGGCACTTCCCCCCTGCGGTATTTAAACCAGAGGCGGATAGAAGCCGCCAAAGACCTGTTAAACACCACCAATATGTCCGTGCATGATGTGGGCTGCTCCGTCGGTTTTGAAAACACGAACCACTTTATCAGCCTCTTTAAGCGGGATGCGGGAACCACGCCCAACGCCTACCGGAAGGAAAAAAGCACTTCCCAAACCTGCAAGGAATAAACGCTTAAAGCCGCATTTTGGATTGCAGACGCCTATCTGCTCTGCAATCTCTGCAAATCCTCCTTTAATGCAGCAAGTTTCCGCTCTGCATCCTCTAAGGAACTTCCCTTCACTCCAAAATAGTACTTCATCTTCGGTTCTGTGCCGGATGGACGCACACAGCACCAGGCGTTGTCGGAGAGTTCATAGTAAAGCACATTTGACTCCGGCAGCCCTGTCGGCTCTACCTTGCCGGTCGCCATATCGGTTCTTTGATTTACTTTATAATCCCTCACTGCCAGCACCGGAAAACCGCCTAATTCTTTCGGCGGATCCTTTCTAAGGCTGCTCATCATCTGCTGAATCTGCGCCAGCCCATCGATGCCTTTTAAGGTCGTTGTCTCCAGGCCCTCTCTATAATAGCCGTAGGTTTCATACAAATCCACCATGGCATCCCACAGCGTTTTTCCGTTCTTTTTGCACCAGGAAGCCACCTCGCAGAGCATCATCACCGCCACACAGGCGTCTTTGTCCCTGGCGTAGGTTCCTTCCAGGCAGCCGTAGCTTTCTTCCAAACCAAAGACATACTGGTACGTATTCTGCTCCTCGAACCATTTAATCTGCTCCCCAATGTACTTAAATCCGGTCAGCACCTCAATCAACGCCACGCCGTAATCCTTCGCAATGGCTTTTGCCATGTCGGTGGTGACAATCGTCTCCACCAGGGCCGGATTTGGGGGCATGGTGCCCATCGCCGTTTTTTCCCTTAAGATATATTCTGCAATGAGCATACCGGACATATTTCCGGTAAAGGTGACATATTCTCCTGTTTTGGTGTCTTTACAATATACTCCAAGGCGATCCGCATCCGGGTCTGTTGCAAGAACAATGTCAGCATCCACTTCTTTTGCAAGTTTTAGGGCAAGCTCAAATGCCTTCGGCGATTCCGGATTCGGGTAAGCCACCGTAGGGAAATTCCCATCCGGCAGTTCCTGCTCTTTTACGACGTAGACCTGCTCAAACCCAAGCTCTTTCAACACCCGGCGCACCGGCAGATTGCCTGTCCCATGAAGCGGCGTATAGACAATCCTGATGTCTTTTGCCATCTCTTTTATGACTTCCGGATGAATGGCCTGTCCCTTTAACGCCTCCAGATACCGGTCGTCCATCTCCCCGCTGATCCTCTGGTAAAGCCCGTTTTGCACCGCCTCTTCCTTTTCCATCGTTTTTACTTG
>CANQUZ010000004.1 GCA_947627165.1 uncultured Roseburia sp. | reverse complement strand
GTCACGCGGTATCCACGCTCCCGGTATGCTTCTATATATCTGCAGATATATTCCGCCCATCTCATTCTGTATTCCGGACGGAGCTTTCCCCCATGGCTGCGCTCCCCGTTTGTTTTCATATAAGCCGGAGGGCTCCAGGGAGATAACATGATGTCCAGCTTTCCGCCTCGCTCTTTTTCTGCGGCATCCAGCAGCGGAAAAATATATTTTCCTGCTCTCTCCAGAGAAAAGTTTTCAAAATTTTCATCCCCTTCCTCAGCGTCCGCCTCATATTGCTCCACGGAAAAATCACAGCTATCCAGGGGAATACGGACCATGCCATATTTCATCCCATCTTTCCCAAAATACCCAGAGATCAATTCCTGTTTCTGCTTTTCATCCATAAGCGAATACACATATCCGGCTGAATCCGTGATCGCTCCGCCGAATCCTTCCATCGTTTGATACTCTGCCTGCGGATAAATATTGATCAGTTCGTTTTCTCTCTCCTCATCGTGCAAAAAGCTGATATCTTTTTCCGCCGTTATTTTTTTGTTATTTTTATAAACTGTCGTAATCAAATGCAGTTTCATCCCACTCTCCCTTCTATCGCCCCTTCATCCGATATTCTTTTGGCGATACTCCTTTGATTTTTTTGAATACCCTGGAAAAATATTTCTCGTCACGGAATCCGACTTTATACGCGATCTCATAATTTTTTAGATAATTTTGTTCCAAATAACAGCACGCCCGATCGATCCGAATCAGATTCAGATAATCCACAAAACCGGTTCCAAGGCACTGCATGAATAGCGTAGACAAATATCCTCCGGAAATTCCGATATGATCCGCCACGCTCCCCAACGTCAGATTTTCCGCATAATGCTCCGCAATAAACTCCTGTGCCGCCCTTACCAGGCGATTCCCCTGTTCCGATATTCCGCTGTCGGAGAGAGTTGTTTCCTTTCCGAATAATTCGTCTGCCAGCCGGTTTAGGCAAGCCAGAATATCTGAGGCTTTGACCGGTTTGAGCAGATACTCCTTCGCCCCGAATCTGATCGCCTGCTGTGCGTATTTAAATTCGTCGTACCCGCTCAGAATAACCGTCACCGGATGAAGCCCCGCCCTGTTCGCTTCCCGCATCACGTCCATTCCGCTTTTCAACGGCATCTGCACATCCAGCAAAACAATATCCGGCTGATACTGTAAAATACAGTCAATCGCCTCCTGTCCGTTCTGCGCTTCATAAATCTTATCAAACCGATCCGAATGAAGCTGAATATATTTTATGGTTCCATTCCGGATAATGTCTTCATCATCCGCCACTAACAGCCTGACTGGCATCCCTCTCACCTCTCATACGGAATTGATAAAATCACGGTCGTTCCATGCCCTACCTGGCTTAAAATTTTCAGTTCAAAATTGCCCTTATAGGTGATCTGCAGACGTTCCTTAATATTTTTAATGGCATATCTGCCAATGCGCTGTTTGGCATACTGTTCCTCCTTCGCCTCCAGAATTGCATCGATCTGATCCTGACGCATACCAATCCCTGTGTCTCTGACCTCAAACCGGATGAAGTCACCTTCCCCCTTCCCGGTCACGGTCAACCTGCAGGGAACGATAGCGTTTTCAAACCCATGTACGATTGCATTCTCTACAAACGGCTGCAGAATCAGCTTTGGCATTTTCGCTTTTTTAATCGCATCTTCCACCGAAATCTCATAATTCAGCCTCTTTTCAAAACGCACCTTTTGAATCTGGAGATAACGCGATACCAGCTCGATCTCCTGCCCCACAGTCACTTCCTTTTCCCCTTGATTTAACACTAGGCGGAACAGCTGTGACAGTGCGAGGATCGTTTCCGCAATTTCCTCATTTCCCACGTTCATCGCCTGCCAGTACAGCGAATCCAGCGTATTGTACAGAAAATGCGGGTTGATCTGAGCCTGCAGCGCCAGCAGCTCACTCTCTTTTTCCCGGATCGTGATCACATAATTCTCATCGATCAACCTACGGATATCCTCTACCATGCGGTTAAAGCATCTTGCCACTTCTCCCACTTCGTCATTGGTCTTCACCTCGACTTGCTGCCCAAAATCTCCTTCCGATACCTTATTGATCGCCTCGCTCAATTCCTGCATCGGCCCAGTGACAAGATTGGAGATCACCACAAGCAGAGGAAGCAATCCCAGCAGCATACCGATCAGCAGAACGATCGGCATATGGGCGATGTCCAGCATATTCGTTTGCAGGCTGTATCTGGGAACAATCTTACATACAATGCTGGAACCGCCGTCCAGCTGACCGCAGACCACTTCATAATCTCCATATGTAAAATGCGTTTTTCGCGCTTTATAATCCTGCCTGATAAAATCGTCTCCTTTTAAATACGCCTCCACTTCCTCATCGACATCCCCGACCCGGCACAATTCGTTAGCGTCCTTGCCTAAAACCAGTACCCCCTCTTCTTTCTGCACGATCGTCCGGCACATCTCAGTGAAGCGATTCTGATCCGCGCCGATCACGACATATCCCAGCGTGCTTTTTTTCGTCAGATCAAAAATCCTCCTGCACAGTACCACCTTATCACTGCGGTTCGTCTCATAGATATCTCCTTTCCCTTTCGGAACATATTGCCAGATCATTCCATTATCGCTCGCAAGTGCCCGCTGATAAATACCCGACTGATGCACCTGATCTAAATCTGACACATAGGCACTCTCATCCATACAGCGCAGATAAGGCCGAAGATCGTTTTCCGGATAAATCGCAATCGTTTTAATATACCCTTTCAGAGAAATCATGTCCTGGACAATCTGCATCGGGGCCATTTCCAGCCAAAGCCTTGCATTTCCGTTGAGGTTCTGTGGATCATCCTCCTTTAACAGATTGAGAATTTCGTTATTGATGCACAGGTATGTTGAAAAATCCTCAATATCCGCCTGCAGGACGTCGATACTTTCCGTCAGGGAAGCCACACTTGCCAGATCATTCTCCAGTCTGCTCGCCACGTCTTTATCGTAATTATGAAAAAGAAGAACAAGGCATATCAAAAACAAGACAGGGGAAATGATCATATATCCATAGAATATAAGCTTTTTCTTTATGCTCAATCCGCTGATCCACCTGTTTACTTTTTTGATATGCCTGTGTTCTCCCACCATTGCCTAGCCCTTTACCGCTCCCATAGCGACACCTTTCGTAATATGCTTGTTTAAAAGAATATATACAAGAACCGCCGGTGCGGCAGTCAGCGCCATCACAGCAAATTGTACCGCATAGTTGGAAGAATATTGTCCCGTAAACTCCAACACGGAAAACGGAAGCGTCTTCCATTTCGGCGAATTTAAATATGTGCTGGCCATCATAAACTCATTCCAATTATTCAGAAACGTCATGATTGCCACGGTAGCGATAGACGATTTGAGCATCGGCGTGATAATCTGAAAGATGATCCTGTAAATGCCGCATCCATCCATAACTGCCGCTTCCTCCAACTCTACAGGGATCGACTCCATAAAGCTGGTCATTAAAAACAACGCCTGCGGAAGCGAAAACGCCACATATGGAAGCAACAACGCCCAGATCGTATCTGTCAATCCCAGCATACTGTATATCTTATAATTCGGCAGCAGCGTCGCATGAATGGGAATCATCAATCCCATCAGCAACAGCATTTTTACAAATCCGCTCAGCTTCCATCTCATTCTATAGCATGCAAACGCCGCCATAATAGAGATGATGACCACCAGAATGACTGCAAGCCCGTTGATTAGGATACTATTTTTTAAGTATAACAGAAAATGTCCGTCTACAAAAGCCTTGACATAATTCCCCCACTGTATCGTTTTCGGGATAATCAGCAGACCGCTTGTGAAAAGCTCGTTACTGCTGGCCAGAGAAAAGTCAACCAGCCAGACCAGCGGGAAGATCTGTATCACGGCTACCATCAATAAAACAATCCACAAGATTCCTTTTGTCATTCCGCTTTTCTTTTTCTCTGCCTGCTCCATTTATGACACCCCCTTTGCCTTTGCTCTGATCCGCTTCCGCTTTTTTAGCTTCCTTTCCTCCGGTTCTTCAAAAACTTTATTCAATCCGACTGTCACCGCGAGGCAGATTATAATAAATACTACGCCGATTGCATTTCCATAACCGTATCGAAACGCTTTGAATGCCTGCTGATACAAATAATTTGCTGTGAACTGCGTACTGTTTCCGGGTCCTCCGTTCGTAAGCAGATACACCGTTTCCATTTGTTTCAACGCTGAAATAACAGCCATCGTCACATTCACCTGGATCACCGGCTTCATCAGCGGCAGCGTGATTTTTAAAAAGGTTGTAATCTGATTTGCTCCGTCAATGGTAGCCGCTTCATACAATACGGGATCAATATTTTTAATGCCAGTGTAATAAATCAACATCCCCCAGCCAAAACCATGCCAGATCAGAACGATCAAAACCGCCCATATGGCTGTTTTAGAATCAAACCAGTTTGTATCCCCTCTTCCGCCAAACGCCTTGAGAATATTATTTAACAGGCCAAAATCCGGATTATAGATAAATTTCCACAAATAAGCGATCACCGCCACCGAGATCACGTTCGGTATAAAATAAACGCAGCGGAAAAAATTTTCACCCCGCCCGCCCAGCTTATCCAATACCGCAGCCGTGATCAGTGCCAGCGGGTGCTGAATGCAGATAAATCCGACTGCCAGGAGCAAAGAATTTCTAAGCGCGATTCCAAACGTTTTGTCCGTGAATAAGTTCCTGTAATTTTCAAATCCGATCATCTGATAAGAACCCATGCCGGAATAATCTGTAAATCCATAATATACGCTCAGACAGATGGGCGCAAGGATCGCAAAGACAAACAATAACACTCCCGGCAGCACCAAACTCAATATCACGAGTTTATTGCTATACAACTTTTTCATGCGGCTGCTCCTTTCATGGGAAAAATAAGTTTCTTTTTCATAAATATAGCAGGGCTGCCGCAGGATTCCCCGATGGCCATCTCATGCGGCAGCCCATCATACCGGCAGACACAACGCTGCATTTCATTCTACTGGCACGATGTGCCGATTATGGAAAGAAAATCATCAACCGTTGTCGTCCCGTTCGAGACATTCTGTATCGCACTTTCAATCGTGGCCTTAAATGTAGACGGACCGCAGTCATTGATCGGTGTTCCGGAAAGACTTGTAGAAGCATTTAAAATGTCGATGATCTGCTTTTGCAGTTCTGTCTCGCTGCCCGTTAGGTAATCCCCCTGATCCTGCGCAGAAAGCCCTACACCGTTTTCCCATCCGTACTTTGAAAGTTTATCCGGCTGATACATATAATTCAGGAATTTAACCGCTTCCCCTTGAACCTCAGAGTTCGCTGATACGGCATATCCGCCGCCGTTCCAGGCCGCAATATCCGTGGATGCCGCTTTGCCGCCCTCCACTGCCGGCATGGTGAAAACGCGGATATTCTCCCGGATGTCCTCCGGAATATCTTCATTTGTCGCCATGGAAGTCTCCCAGCTTCCCATATAAAACATCGCCGCCTGTCCGTTTGTAAACAGATTCATGGCTGTCCCGTAGTCCTGCGAATCATATCCGTTCTGGAACAATTTTGCATCCGCTGCCTGTTTCAGCAGTTCTACCGCCTCTGTTATTTCCGGAGCAGAGAAATCAGAATCCGCGAATGCATCGCTTACAATATCAGCATAATCGTTTCCCACGATCTGATAAAGCAGATCGGAAAGATATACAGCCAACGGCCAACCGTCTCCGCCATCCATCGCTACGGGAGTAATCCCCACCGCATTGATCTCGTCTGCCAATGCGAGAAGATCGTCATACGTCTCAGGAATCGTCCATCCATTATCGTCAAACATCTTTTGATTATAATAAAACACGGCAATATCTGTATTTCTCGGAAGGCCATAGAGCTTTCCGTCATATGTAAACCCGTCCAGAGAGCCCTCCACAAATTTATAATCGGTATAATCCTCCGCATTCAGCTCTGCCAGAACATTTGCGGCCACCACCTCATCCAAAAAAGCCGGCTGCCCCCAAATACTTACCACATCCGGCATCCCATACATGGAATATGCCTTAAATTTTGTTTTATAGGCCTCCTCGTCCAGCGCTTCGACCTCAATCGTCACATTTGGATTTTCCACCATATACTCATCGATGATCGTCTGCTCCACAAGCCCCTGCCCGTTCTTCCGATCCGGCAGATTGGAAAACAGCTTTAAGGTAATCTGCTCACCGTCTGAAACGCCGTTTCCGTCCGTACTTCCGCTAGTGTCTCCGTTTCCGGCAGCATCTCCTGCAGTGCTGCCGCCGGCACTGCCTGCCGCTCCGCCGTCTCCGCTTCCGCACCCGGCCAACATTGTCACTAACATAGCTGTTGCCAACATGACTGAAACCATTTTTCTTTTCATCGTTCTTCCTCCCTTTTCATTGATTAAAACGTTGTTTCCTGATGCTTTCATGTTAGCACGCACCCAGCCGCAAAAACAGGTTACAGATTTATAAAAAAGTGGAATATTTTCATAATTCACTTTCTGCCGTCGAAATTGAAACCGTTAGCCTCCTGATACACCCTGCCGCTGATGATGTCCTCTGTAATTCTGCTGACCGTGGATATTTCCGGCTCAAACCCACGCTGAAACCAGTGGATCAGCGTCTGCGTGAGCGCACCCGCCACATATGCCACAGAGTAATCCGGGTATTCCTCCGTCTCGTTGATGTTCCGAAATAGATCGATCCGGGGGAGGTACCGCTCAGCTCACCTACTGCCACTCCAAGTGGCTTATTTCTTTTTTATACATATCCTTTACGCATTTTCCAAGAAAACGGAAAAAAAAACAACAGACCATGTTTTCATGATCTGCTGCTTTCGTACTAATACTGCATTTACAGAATATCTTTTAAGATTTTTGCAGCCGCAAAGCCTTCTCCACAAGGTCGTTCCCAATCTCAGCGAGCCTCTGTGCTTCTTCTCTGGGGATACCGGCTCTGATAAGGTTAAGAAATACTTGGATGCCTTTCTCTTCCTGTCCTTCCAGTCTGCCTTCCGTCCTGCCCTCATTTTTTATCCTTCTCGCGTTCGTTTCCAATAATGTACCGCCCATAACTTCACCCATTCCTTTCACAACATTCTGATATTTTTTGGCAATTTCCTGAATTACATTATCATCTGTTTCCAGGAGTGTCGTCCTGTCAAAATCAGACAGCCTGCCCTCCCGTACCAGTGCGTCCAGACGTTCCATGATCGCCCTGTATTCACTCTTGAGAGTTTCGAGTTTTTCCGGATCCGCTTCATACTGCGAAAATTCCGCCTCTTTTGAAAAGATATAAAACGGTATCAGCATAAGCAGGTTCTTTTCAAAAATATCATCTATTGTATATTTCTGTGTCTTTAATACAGGCACATCATATTCCACAGTGCCTCCCGGTGTCTTGATCACGTACCGATATCCCTGCGGCTCAGACTTTTTCGCATATCTCAGATATAATACCGCTGTATGGGGAAACTCAACCGTAAGCACCTCTTTGGAGATGGTCCCGGCATCCAACGCTATCTGTGCGTCATACTCAAACAGGCGGATTCATATTTTAAAAATATTTTATCATTGGCATTGCTTTTTTTCAACCTTCTCCAGCAATCTATAACAATGCTATACCTCCCAATCATCCGGCTGAATATCCACAACAGAAAAATAAGCGGCCCATGAACTTTAGGAACGGGAGAGCATCCCTCAAGCCATTTCAATGACTCCTGGGCCCCCCTGTTATTTTTCTGTGACACAATAAATTCGGATGCAGCTATCTTTACCCCTATCCCCTTTCCAACTACAGTTTTTCGTAATGGACTAACTCACTCAAGGGAATACGCTGTATGTTATGACGCTCTGGGTCGGCAGGGCGTTCATTTGAATAGCCGATTGCCAAAATGTTAATCGGCTCCAGGGTATCCGGAAGCTGAAATTCCTGCCGGAGGACATCAGGCTTAAAATAGCAAACCCATACAGACCCTAAGCCCAACTCGGTTGCTTCCATCATCATATGGTCTGTAAGGATAGACGCATCTATATCGGCTGTCGATTTTCTGTCGAACGGCCGAGTCCATGCTTTGGTATGTTCAGAACAAACGATAATTGCCAGAGGTGCGCCATGAGCAGCAAGTAATATTTTTCCCTCTCTACCTTTTGCTCTTGTAATCACGAACGGAATACCGTGATTTTGCAATTTCTAAAAATCCCATAAATTTTCCTCCTGTAATTTATATGGAATATCGAACGATATTGTAGTATAATGCTTTTTACTATTGAACAAAGGAGCAACTTATTTTATGCTTACATTCATTGATGAAAGCGGATACCCTCGCCCTACCGACTCAACTAAAAATCCTATTTTGCTGGGTGTATGTATCCATGAAAATGATATAAAACCAATAACAAATCAAATATACAAATTAAAAGATTCCATTTATGGAAAACAAGATGAAATTAAGTCCACGAAACTCATTCGTGAAGCAACCATTACCAAGAACCGTACAAATAATAAAGCCTATGTTGAGGGAATGGTGGACATTATTACCTCTTATGACGCTGCTATTTTTGCAGTTATTATGGACAAGCCTGATGAACCTATTATTGTTCCAGAACATCATCTCCCAAAGCAATACTACCTTCTCTTAAAAAAGGTTGAATTTTACTGCAATCATCATCACTATGGCAAAGCAATGATGATATTTGATGAGGTACATGAGGACGCTGACCGAAAGATTGCTGAAGCTATCACTGGCTTCCTGTTTAAAACAAATTTCGGACGCTCTTTTCATCACATTTTAGAAATGCCTCTATTCGTCAGCTCTGCTGTTACTCCGGCAGTACAGTTTGCTGATATTTTCGCTGGTATCGTAAGACACTACTATGAAAATGAACTTGACCAAAGAGAACCTGAAACTGAATTTCAGAAATGGCTTGTGGAACTTTTTAACAAATTACATAGCCTTACCGAAAATAACCATGTACCTAAATCTCATTTCACTGAGTATGGCTTCCAGAAAATCGGCAAGAATTTTTCATATCCTGTAAATGAGAGATTTACTACTTGCGAAAGCAATGATGAAGCTATCGATGTGGAAATTGATGAAAATGCCGATATTTCTGAATAAATTTCGGTTGACTTCATACAAATATGATGTATAATATTATTAGAGTCATATGTTGTTCCGTCCTGGAGCTGCGTAGGACTCGTAATATTAACAAAAGTGTCGCACCTGCAGTTTAGCGGGTGCGGTTTTGGTATGTCTATAAGCAATATACATCCTCTTCATACCCTAAATAATTCTTCTATTCACCAATCCTATAACTTTCCAAAATAGATTTTTTATCTGAAAACAACTGATTATATGATAACTCCGCCATTCGTTCGTTCCATGACATAACCTCTTCATCATCCAGAAAAGAAAAGTCCTTCTTATACAAAACAGGCAGTACTGCTTTTAAACGTTCCTCAATTTTGCAATTAAATTGAGATTTTTCAAATTGCTTGGCAAAATCTAATAATTCCTCTTTCTTATCATCATCATATTTTTCAAAAGACAATTTTCTTAATTCATTATTAATGAATGGATATATATCCATAATGCTTTCACATCCATTTTGGGCATAGTGGTAACCTATTGCAATTTCCTTGTCAGTACAAATCGTAAATTCTGTACACATTTTTCCTTGTGTCATTGCAGATACCAAGACAATAGCAAAGTGCCTTGTGGTAAACATCTTGATACCTAACCTCTTTCAACTTCTCATAGTAGAATTTCTCATGTGCATCGCTAATAAAAATAATTTTCCTTCTCTCTCGGCTGTTGCACCTAATGCTGTGTTTTGTTCCATTTCACTATATCTGTAATATTATTTTTATATACTAAAAAAGGACTAAATCCTTTTTAGTTTCAAAAGGGATTTCATCCTTAATAGAGAAAAGAAAAGGAAGCTTTATGGGCTTCCTTTTCAAGAGATATATATAGATTTTGCAAATAATATCTTTAAACCTATTCGCTTTAGTATACTCCGGGTGTTGTGACATATACTCGTTCACATTTTCCCTCGTAATCACGAACGTTGTAAAATACATGTATTTGCGGTTATCTTCTACTTTCCTCCATTGGCGATCGCTGCCTGTGCTGCTGCTAATCTTGCGATTGGCACGCGGAACGGTGAGCAGGATACATAATCCAAACCAATCTTATGGCAGAACTCTACGGAAGAAGGATCTCCGCCGTGCTCTCCACAGATGCCGACATGAAGCTTCGGATTTACCGGTTTTCCAAGTTTGATTGCCGTCTCCATTAATTTGCCAACGCCGGTCTGGTCTAATTTTGCAAATGGATCGTTCTCGAAAATCTTGGTGTCATAGTAAGCGTTTAAGAACTTACCTGCATCGTCACGGGAGAAACCAAAGGTCATCTGCGTCAAATCGTTGGTACCAAAGCAGAAGAAGTCAGCCTCTGATGCAATCTCATCTGCGGTAAGAGCCGCTCTTGGGATTTCAATCATGGTACCTACTTCGTAGCTGAGGTTTACGCCTGCCGCTGCGATTTCAGCATCTGCGGTTTCTACTACTATTTTCTTCACATATTTTAACTCTTTTACTTCGCAAACCAATGGGATCATGATTTCCGGTTTTACGGTCCAGTCAGAATGTTTCTTCTGAACATTGATCGCAGCGCGGATAACAGCCTTGGTCTGCATTCTTGCAATTTCCGGATAAGTAACTGCAAGACGGCAGCCTCTGTGTCCCATCATTGGGTTGAACTCATGAAGTCCTGTGATAATGTTCTTAATCGCTTCTACGGATTTGCCCTGAGCCTTTGCAAGCTTCTCGATATCCGCTTCCTCTGTAGGAACAAACTCATGGAGAGGCGGATCTAAGAAACGGATGGTAACCGGGTTGCCCTCTAACGCTTCGTATAATGCTTCGAAGTCGCCCTGCTGATAAGGAAGGATCTTCTCTAATGCAGCTTCTCTCTCCTCAACAGTATCAGAACAGATCATCTCACGGAATGCCGCGATTCTGTCCTCCTCAAAGAACATATGCTCGGTACGGCAAAGGCCGATGCCTTCTGCGCCGAGTTCGCGGGCTTTCCTTGCATCTTCCGGCGTATCTGCGTTGGTACGCACTTTTAAGGTTCTGTATTTGTCAGCCCAAGCCATAACTCTTCCAAATTCCCCGGCGATGGTTGCATCCACTGTTGCAATCTGTCCGTCGTAAATGTTACCGGTAGTACCGTCAATGGAGATGTAATCTCCCTCATGGTACTCTTTGCCTGCCAGGGTGAATTTCTTATTCTCTTCATCCATTGCGATATCGCCACAGCCGGATACACAGCAGGTACCCATACCGCGCGCAACAACTGCCGCATGGGAAGTCATACCGCCGCGGACTGTTAAAATACCCTGGGAAGCTTTCATACCTGTGATATCTTCCGGAGAAGTCTCAAGACGTACTAAAACAACTTTCTCTCCTCTATTTGCCCATGCCTCTGCATCCTCTGCTGAGAATACGACCTTACCGCAGGCAGCGCCAGGAGAAGCTCCAAGACCTTTTCCAATCGGCGTAGCAGCCTTTAAGGCAGCCGCATCAAACTGAGGATGTAACAAGGTATCTAAGTTACGAGGATCGATCATGGCAACTGCCTCTTCCTCTGTCCTCATGCCCTCATCCACTAAGTCGCAGGCAATCTTTAATGCAGCCTGAGCCGTTCTCTTACCGTTTCTGGTCTGAAGCATATACAATTTGCCATGCTCAACGGTAAACTCCATATCCTGCATATCTCTGTAATGCTCCTCCAGCATTTTGCAGACATCCTTAAACTGCTCAAATGCCTCCGGGAACTTGTCCGCCATCTCTGTGATTTTCATAGGTGTGCGGACACCTGCCACTACGTCCTCGCCCTGTGCATTGGTAAGGAACTCTCCGAAAAGCCCTTTGTTGCCGGTTGCCGGGTCACGGGTAAATGCAACGCCTGTACCGCAGTCATCGCCCATGTTACCGAATGCCATACTCTGTACGTTAACTGCCGTACCCCAGGAATAAGGGATATCGTTGTCGCGGCGGTATACGTTCGCGCGGGGGTTGTCCCAAGAGCGGAATACGGCTTTGATTGCTCCCATCAGCTGCTCTTTCGGATCGCTTGGGAAATCAGAACCGATTTTTTCTTTATATTCAGCCTTAAACTGGTTTGCGAGCTCTTTCAGATCCTCCGCATCCAATTCAACATCCTGCTTTACGCCCTTTTTCTCTTTCATGGCGTCAATTAACTGCTCAAAATATTTCTTGCCGACTTCCATTACTACGTCGGAATACATCTGGATAAATCTCCGATAGCAATCCCATGCCCAGCGGGGATTTCCGGATTTCTCTGCAATGACATTCACTACGTCTTCATTTAATCCGAGGTTTAAGATCGTATCCATCATACCCGGCATAGACGCTCTCGCGCCGGAACGAACAGATACAAGAAGCGGATTCTCCTTATCGCCGAATTTTTTGCCGGTAATCTCTTCCATCTTTTCGATGTACTCGTTGATCTGTCCCTGAATCTCGTCGTTGATCTCACGTCCATCCTCATAGTACTGCGTACAAGCCTCTGTCGTGATTGTAAAACCCTGTGGTACAGGCAGGCCAATATGCGTCATTTCAGCTAAGTTTGCACCCTTACCACCCAGAAGTTCACGCATACTTGCATTTCCTTCTGTGAACAAATAAACCCATTTGTTTGCCATCTTAATAATTCCTCCTAAATTATACTTGCTTTATAATTACCGCCAGCCCCTGCAAGAGGCGGCGCAACTATAGGAATTGTGTGCTCTTCCCGAAAGCGCACATACCTATTTTACCATATTTTTGCATATTGGCAACAATTTTTTCGCTGTTCCTCTCAACTTTTTTGTGACAATTCCACAATTTGAAATCATGTTTCATATTATGAAACTTATAGACAGGCATCTTATTGCTTCCCAGTCCTTTTAGAAACCGTAAAAGGTTTCCGCAGACACCAATGGTATCTTAAGCGGAAACCTTTCCCTGTTATGCAATATGTGCCAGGAACGGCTTTTCTGGCTTATGTTTAGGGAACTTCCTACCACAGGAACTTCTCTGCAAAATAAGCGTCCAAATCCTCAATCTTCACGCGCTCCTGCTCCATGGTATCGCGATCCCGGACCGTCACGGCCCCGTCTGTCTCAGATTCAAAATCATAGGTGACGCAGAAAGGCGTACCGATTTCGTCCTGCCTTCTGTAACGCTTGCCGATATTGCCCCTGTCGTCAAACTCACAGTTGTATTTCTTAGACAGCTGTGCAAAGACCGTCTGCGCGCCGTCGCTTAATTTTTTGGAAAGAGGCAGCACGCCGATTTTCACCGGAGCCAACGCCGGATGGAAATGAAGCACCGTCCTCATGTCCGGTTTTTCTTCCGTCCCGATATTCTCCTCATCGTAAGCCGCGCAGAGGAATGCAAGCACCACGCGATCCGCTCCTAAGGACGGCTCGATTACATAGGGGACATATCGCTCGTTTTTCTCATCATCAAAATAGGTCAAATCCTGCCCGGACGTATTCTGGTGCTGGTTTAAGTCGTAATCTGTCCGGTCGGCGATTCCCCACAGCTCTCCCCATCCAAATGGGAATAAAAATTCAATGTCCGTCGTTCCTTTACTGTAAAAGCAAAGCTCCTCCGGGGAATGGTCGCGGAGGCGCATCTCCTCCTCTTTGATTCCCAACGTCAGCAGCCAGTCGCGGCAGAAGCCCCTCCAATACTGGAACCACTCCAAATCCGTTCCCGGCTCACAGAAAAATTCCAGCTCCATCTGCTCAAATTCCCTGGTACGGAATGTGAAGTTGCCCGGCGTAATCTCATTGCGGAAGGATTTTCCAATCTGCCCGATTCCAAAGGGAATCTTCTTGCGGGAAGTCCGCTGCACATTTTTAAAGTTGACAAAAATGCCCTGTGCCGTCTCCGGCCTTAAGTAAACGGTATTCTTAGCATCCTCGGTAACGCCCTGGAAGGTCTTGAACATCAGGTTAAACTGACGGATATCCGTAAAATTGTGCTTGCCGCAGGTGGGGCAGGGAATCTGATGCTCCTCCACAAAGTTTTTCATCTCTTCCTGGGACCATCCGTCCACCGTGCTCTCTAAGGTGATATGATGTTCCTCTGCGAAATCCTCAATCAATTTATCCGCCCGGAAACGCTCATGGCACTCCTTACAGTCCATCAGCGGGTCGGAAAAGCCCCCTAAATGGCCGGACGCCACCCAGGTCTGGGGATTCATTAAAATCGCACAGTCCACGCCTACATTGTAGGGGTTTTCCTGGATGAATTTCTGCCACCAGGCGCGTTTTACGTTATTTTTCAATTCTACCCCAAGATTTCCGTAATCCCAGGTATTTGCAAGACCTCCGTAAATCTCAGAACCCGGATATACAAATCCTCTTGATTTTGCCAACGCCACGATTTTTTCCATAGATTTTTCCATAACAACTTCCTCGCCTTCTTAAATTTCATGACTGCCGTCACACTCTTAACCTTTATTTATAAATGATGTAGCTATAGGACTCTGAGCCGTCCGCCTCTCGCCCCGCTCCGCCATCGGACGCATCCGCCTGGATGGAAGCGGTGTTTTCCCCTGTCAGCTTCACATTTTGGGTGGAAATATAGCAGATTTCCCCCTCCACCTGCACATCCGTATCAGCCTTAAGCACCACTACCTTCAAATCGCCTTCGGAATAAATATCCTTAGCGCTGGCGCTTCCCGTGACTTTCCCGTCTTCCACGCTGGCAAACTCTGTCTTAAAGTCATATCCTGCCGCCAGTGCCTTTACGATTTTCCCCTGATAAAATTCCACTCCGTTAAATCCGGCGTAATCCTCCGCCGTGCCATACTTTAACGTAAGCTTCGCCTGTTGGCCTTCAACCGACAAGTCTTTGAAGGAAACCGTCCCTTTTCCATGCTCCTTCGTATAATCGGAAACGGCTTCTTCGATATAATCCTTTAGCTCATCCTCATCATAATAAGCCTCGTCTAACGTCTCAACGTCAATGGAAACCACGCCGCCCTTTTTGTCTACATATACTAAATCGGTATCGGATGCGACCCCGGCGCCGCATCCGGCTAACATACCGGCCGCTAACAATGTGCAAAGACTGCTAACAATTGATTTCTTCATCCCTATCTTCCCACTCCTCGTCCTTTCCGTTAATCTTTGATATTATACTATCTTCACCTCTCGATTTCAACTGTTAAAATGCTCCCTGTGCTCCAAAAGCGGAGATTCCTCTAAAATCTTAAGGGATTTAAAGGAATGGCCCACATATCGTTTCCGGTAACTGTTTAACACATCCGCCAACTGTTTCAGCACCTTCTCGCTGACGGAAAACGTGTAGAGTTTTTCCACTCTCCCAGAAAGAATAAACTGCATCGCGTAAAGCGTGGAATCCTCCAATAAAAAGGCGTCTCCCCCTTGCTCTTTTACCAGCGTCCCGCCGCAGGAATCGCAGCAGGTCCCCCCTTTTTCCGTAAAAAAATAATGCAGGTGTTCTTTTTGCCCGCACGAAAGGCAGGCGAACACATTCGGTCCCTCCCCTTCGATTCCAAGTGCCTTTAGCTCAAAGATGCACCGCACCAGCCGGTTGTCGAAGGAACTGCTGCCAAGGGCTCTTAGGGACTGGTACAACAATTTTAACATTTCCCGCTCGTCATTGTTTTCCTGGCAATAATATTCTGCAAATTCCAAAAAGTAAAATCCGTAGTATGTAGCCTCAAAATCTGACGTCAAATCCCTGAAATAGTTCTGAATCGACGCTTTCATCAAATTGTAGGAGCTTCTCCCCTCGAACAGTTCAAACTCCCCAAAAGAAAAAGGATTCGCTGCAGCTAAAAACTGGCTGTTGGGGCGTCTCGCCCCTCTGGCAAATGCTGTGATCTTTCCTCTTTCCCTGGTGAGCAGCGTTATTCTTTTGTCATAATCGCCAATCGGCATCACATTTAAGACCATTCCGGTCACTGAAACATTCTGTCCCATCCCGCTCTTTTCCTAATTCCATGCAAACGCCATTCTGCCGCAGCATCTTTTCCGCTTCTATTTCCTTAAACCTAAGGTAATCCATCACGCTTCCTGTCGCTTCAAATTTCATCCAGGCTTCCTCCATTGGCATCCCCTCCTGCATCCCGCTTTGTTTCTTCCAGAACCTATGAATAGGATTGCCGATGGCGCCATTCTCTATACCAGCTAAAAATTGGAAGCTCTTAAGGCTGCAGGGCAGCGCGTCTGAACGGTTCCCTTAACGTTCTTCCCGATAGCCGAAATTCTTTATCATCGAATCGCTGTCGCGCCAATCTTTTTTAACTTTTACCCAAAGCTTTAAATTCACTTTCGAATCCAGCAGGCGTTCTATCTCGTAGCGGGCATTCGAGCCGATTTTCTTTAACATCGCCCCGCCTTTTCCAATGACAATTCCCTTGTGGGAATCTCTCTCGCAAACAATGGTGGCCTCAATGTCAATGATCTGCTGCCCGCTGCGCTCCTTCATTTTATCAATGCAGACGGCGATGCCGTGGGGAATTTCATCCTCTAAAGCATGAAGGGCTTTTTCCCGGATAATCTCAGCCACGATGGCGCGCTCCGGCTGATCCGTAATCGTTTCCTCATCATAAAACTGAGGCCCATAGGGCAGATATTGAAAAATCAGATCCAATACGGTATCCATATTTTCCCCTCTCAGGGCGGACGCCGGCACAATTTCCGCAAAGTCATAGACTTTGCGGTAAGTGTCAATAAATTCCAAGATCTTATCACGGCTGACCGTATCCACTTTGTTGATGACAAGAATGACCGGCGTCTTTATTTTCTTAAGCCGTTTTATGATATGCTGTTCCCCCGCGCCGATGAAATTGGACGGCTCGACCAGCCAGAGGATCACATCCACTTCCTCTAACGTGCGCTCCGCTACGTTCACCATATATTCTCCCAGCTTATTTTTTGCCTGATGGATGCCAGGGGTGTCCAAAAAGACAATCTGCCCCCGCTCCATATCTGTGTAAACGGTCTGGATACGGTTTCTCGTCGTCTGGGGTTTATTGGACGTGATGGCAATCTTCTGCCCGATTAAATGGTTCATCAGGGTTGATTTTCCCACGTTGGGACGCCCGATAATGGTGACAAATCCCGATTTAAAATGATCGCTCATGTATCCTCCGTTTCTAATACAGATTTTTCAGCTGTGCAAACATCTGTCTCTGGTTTTTCAATGTCTCTTCATTTCCTATGACGCAGAGATTTTGTTCCTCTAAGACAGAGGCAATCATCTCTTTCAGCCCCCGGATGTCCTCCTCTGTTGCGTTTAAAATCTCGTCGCGCTCTCTCTGGAGGTCTTCCATCGTTACGCCGCACAGCAGCGCATTCATAGACCTTACCCCTTTGGCGCAGGGATTCATCGGCGTATCCAAATCGCTGACAGTGCCGATGATATACTTTGTCATATCCCGCTCGTCGGCCTGGAACTGTTCCAGATATTCGGGGATATGGTTGTAAACCTCGTTGGTCTTTTCCAGATTCGGGTCACGGAACGAAACAAAGCAGGAATCCCCGTTCCTCATATAGGAATTCATACACCCGTAGGCCCCTCCCTTGACGCGGACGTTAATCCAGAGATAATCATAACCCATAATGACTTTCAGGATGCGGAGAGTCCCGCGGTAGGCATAGCCGTGGCGCGCAAAGTTGCCCGCTCTTGCCACATACTGCACCTGGGAGGCGTCCATAAAGCCTTCGTTTTTCTTTTCCAGGGACAAGGGGGGCAAAAGCCTTCCGCCGCTTTCCTGGGAAGGATAGAGAAATTCTTTGGCGCGCTCTAACTCCCGCTCAACAGCCGGATAATCCGCCTCCCCGCACACAACGCTCACCGTCATGCGGTCCAGCGTGAAAATCCGTCGGATCAATGCCTCTAATTTCTCAATCAGGGCGTCTTTTCTCTCCTCAAAGTGTTCCGCGATATCCGCTATGGTCTGGTAAAACAAAATTCCCGCCGTCGCCTCTAAATAATAGGCCGTCCTCGAAAAATAAGACATGGCGCGCAGGGACGCCGTCGAGTGCCCGGAGCTGCTAAAAGCTGTCTGCAGTCTGGATTTTAACTGCCCCACGATTTCCTGAAGGCGCTTTTCATCGGAAAGTCTGGAATTTTTTACGATTTCCCCCGCTAACCTTATGGCTTCCGGCAGTTCTTCCATCAGCACTTTCGCTTTCAGCTCAAACATTACCTGCATATCCTCTTCCTTCTTTTCATGGGAATAGACGCCGAGGCTGCTGCCAATCCCCCCTGTATGAAGGTTAATTTCATTTGTCAGCTCCGCATATCCATAATGTTCCGTGTCCACATAGCCCAGCACGGATTTTAACAGCCCCACATAAGGCAGGTCCTCCACTGCAAAATCCCGGATATCAAACAGGAACCGCAGATAGGCAATGCCGTTGGAAAACAGGTTGTGATGGACGATCTGGATGCCTCCCCGCTCTTTCTTCTCATTGTAAAGGGGCGCTGCCTCCCGCT
This sequence comes from uncultured Roseburia sp., assembly GCA_947627165.1. GTDB lineage: Bacteria > Bacillota > Clostridia > Lachnospirales > Lachnospiraceae > Roseburia. The sequence goes on along the minus strand of CANQUZ010000004.1, from coordinate 16,255 downwards.
TGATATCCCCGCGCTCAAGCATGGGGATTTTTTCTAATTCTTCCCTGGGAGAGGGTTCCTGCTGATACTCTTTCAAATGTTTCGTATCCGCAATCAGCTTCTGTATCTCCTCTTTCGAGAGGCTGTCCTTATAGGCCGCCAACTTTGCCGCCAGTTTTTCTTCTTTTTTGGCGTTCAGGCCTTTTTCCGGCTCTACGATTACCACGGAAGCATGGGGATTTTCCAACAGATAGGTCGAAATCAGCTGCTCAAAATAATCTGTAGCCACCTTTTCCCTTAAGGTGCGGTAGGTTTCCAGCTCCTCTAAATAAAGGAACGGGTTCCTGTCGTCATAAAGCCAGCTGTCTAAGCACTGAAGACCATAGAGCAGACCTTTTGGAAATTGTCCAAAATCCGCCTCCCGGTAGCGAAATTCAGAACCGCTGATTCCCGCCAACAGCGCTTTTTTATCCAGCCCCTGCTTTACCTGCTGCTCTAAAACTTCCCGGATAATCGCTAAAAACTGCTCTTTCTGGGAAGCGTCCGCATTTTTGGCGATAATGGAAAATACAGGCTGTTTTGTGCCGCTGTCATATCCTCCGCCGATATCTTTTCCAATCCCTGCATTTAACAGCGCTTTTTTTAACGGCGCTCCCGACGCGCTAAGCAGCGCATAATCCAGCACGTCAAAAGCTAAGCTGAGCTGCTTGTCTAAGCTTGTGCCGACCACCAGATTATAGGAAAGGTAGGTGTTTTCCTCCTCGCTCTCCCCAGAAGAGATGGGGTATTTTTTGCAGACTTCCACGGGCCGCTCAAAAGGCTTCTGCAGGCGGATATCAGAATCCACCTCAATTTCCTCGTAGTGGGACAGGTATTCCTCGTCCATCCAGCGCAGTTTCTCTTCCACATCCATATCTCCGTAAAGATAAATGTAAGCATTGCAGGGATGATAGTATTTTCTGTGGAAATTCAAATAATCTTCATACGTCAAATCCGGGATATGATCCGGATCCCCGCCGGATTCATTGCGGTAGGACGTATCCGGAAACAGGGACGCTAAGATCTGATGCTGCAGCACGTCATCCGCAGAGGAAAACGCCCCCTTCATCTCATTGTAAACCACGCCGTTGATGGTAATCGGAGAATCCTCGTCCTCTAATTCGTAATGCCATCCTTCCTGTTTAAAGATTTCCTCATATTGATAGATGTTCGGGTGAAACACAGCGTCCATATAAACGCTCATCAGATTCTGAAAGTCTTTGTCGTTGCAGCTTGCCACAGGGTAAATGGTTTTTTCCGGACAAGTCATGGCATTTAAAAATGTGTTTAAGGAACCCTTGACTAATTCCACAAAGGGATCTTTCACCGGATACTTTTCTGAGCCGCAGAGCACCGTATGCTCAATGATATGGGGGACACCGGTGGAATCCTCCGGCGGAGTTTTAAATCCCACATAAAACACTTTGTTGTCGTCTTCATTGGCGACGACGGCAATCCTTGCCCCGCTTTTTTTGTGGCGCAACAAATATCCCTGGGATTTGATGTCCCCTAACGGACGCTGCTCTAACACCTCATAGGCGCTTAATTGTTTCAATTCCATAATTTCCTCTCATTCTGCCGCTGATTGGCGGCGGTTTATCAAAATACGCTGTGCTCCGGCACAGATTTCGGATAGAAAAATAAGGTAAAAAAGAGGATGTATCTCACATCCTCTTTCGGTTAGTATTTATTCGTTATTCTGTTTTATGCGATGCGGTTAACATTTGCCGCCTGCGGTCCTTTGGCACCGTCAGCCACTTCAAATTCTACTCTCTCTCCATCTTTTAACTCTTTAAACCCGTCCATGTTCAAAGCGGAGAAATGTACAAACACATCCTTCCCTTCCTCATCTGAAATAAATCCATAACCTTTTTTTGCATTGAACCATTTTACAATTCCCTGCTGCATAACCTAAAAACCTCCTAATACATATAAACTCTAGTTTGACACGCTGTTGCCAGCTTATGCCTTGTTACCGAGTATAATGTTAACATATGCCCCAAATTTTGTCAACAATTTTAGGCATTTTGTTCTATTTCTCGTAGCCATTCATCCGGAACCGCCCTTACTGCCGAATCTGCACATCCATATGGGGATAGGGAATGGAGATATTCTGCGCTTCCAGAGTTTCCTTAATGTTTTCTGTCAGGCGCCATTTTGCCGTCCAGTAATCGCCTGACGCCACCCAGATGCGTACCCCGATATTTACCGCAAAGTCCCCCAGACTGTCCACAAAAACCTCTGCCGCTTCGCCGGGAAGCTTTGCCACATCTGCGTTTGCCATCTGCAACAGCGCTTCTTTCGCCTGTTTGATATCCGCCTCATAAGAAATGCCGACTGTGATATCCACCCTGCGCTTGTCCAGATTGGAGGCATTTGTAATGCTGCAGTTTGAAAGCGCTCCGTTCGGCACCACCACCATCTTGTTGTCACCGGTCAAAAGTTTTGTGTAGAAAATAGAAATCTCTGACACAACGCCCTCTTTATTTCCCCCATGCTCAATGATGTAATCTCCCACGCGGAACGGCTTTAATAACAGGATCAAAACGCCGCCTGCAAAGTTTGAAAGGCTTCCCTGCAAGGCAAGTCCGACCGCCACGCCCGCTGATCCTAATACTGCCACCGCGGAGGTTGTGGCGATTCCAAACAGTCCCATAATCAGAAAGATTAAAATCACATAGAGTGAATACTTCATCAGCGGAAGCAGAAACTGTTTCACGCCTTCGTCCGTATTTTTTCTGTCCATGGCGCGGGACACCATCTTGACAATCAGACGGATGATCCTTCCGCCAATCACATATACTGCGAGAGCAATCACAATCTGCAGCGCAAAATTTAACAAGTCCGGCACCAGCCCTTCCAGCCAGGTACGGATCAGCCCCGGATTATGGGCTACCTCCTGCAGGCCCGCCTGCGCCCCGCTAAGCGCCTCCATCGCCTCTGTGGCGTTCGGAAACGGCTCTGCCGCCGCTACAGGCAGGATTCCTGTGATCTGCCATAAATTTCCCATTTTCTTTTCTCCTTTTTTCTGTAAATTTTCGCAATCATCCAGCGCAAAACACTTGCTGTTTCGTGCGCAAAAACTGATTTTATAATGCTGATTCCCTCAGCGTTCCGCTATGGTTTTCAGATGCCCTGACGAAGCTGCATCCCTGCTTTAGGACAACGCATGAATGAAAAGCCCGCTGCGCAGCTTCGGTTCAAACCAGGTGGATTTGGGCGGCATCAGCAGTCCTGCGTCCGCCACATCAAACAATTCCCCGATGGATGTGGGGTACATGGCAAATGCCACGGCGCAGTCGCTCTCACATCGGCGGACTAACTCCTCCACTCCACGGATGCCTCCCACAAAATCAATCCTGCTATCTGTTTTCGGGTCTTCAATTCCTAACACCGGGGATAACAATAACTCCTGCAGCAAAGATACATCTAAGCTTTTTACCGGATCATCCGCCGCCTTCGCCCGATCTTCTTCCCTGATTTTGCATAAATACCAGTGTTTCTCCAGATACATGGTAAAACTGCCCTTTTCCTGCGGCCGTTTTTCCGCCTGTTCCGTCAGCTCCGCCACGTCAAAGCGTTTTTTCACTTCCGCAAGAAATTCCCCGGCAGACGCCCCGTTTAAATCCTTGACCACTCGATTATAATCCATAATCATCAACTGGTCGTCCGGAAATAACACGGAAAGAAAATAGTGAAACTCTTCGCTGCCGTCATAATCCGGGTGCTCGCTGCGTCGCTTCAAGCCTACTTTTACCGCAGAGGCCGCCCGGTGATGGCCGTCGGCAATATAAATTTTATCCATGCCGGCAAATGCCTTGCGCACCGTCTCTGTCATTGCCTCATCCTCAATTACAAATACCCGGTGCCGGACGCCGTCCTCCGATGTAAAATCGTATTCTGGCTCCCCTTTCTTGACCTGCTCCACCACTTCATTAATGGCCTGGTTGGATCGGTAGGCAAGAAAAATCGGTCCCGTCTGGGCATTGCAGGAATCCACATGACGGATACGGTCGATTTCTTTTTCTTCCCTGGTGTTTTCATGTTTCTTGATGACGCCGTTGAGGTAGTCGTCAATGGAAGCACAGGCAGTAATTCCCGTCTGGGTCCTCCCATCCATGGTCAGCTCATAAATATAATAATGGCGTTTGCTGTCCTTAACGAACGTGCCGTCCTCCACCATGCCCCAAAGCAAATCATGCGCTCTCTGGTACACGGCATCATCATAGGTATCTACGGAGAGGGGAAGTCCCGTCTCCGCCCGGTCAATCTTTAAAAAGGATTCCGGATGCCTTTTTACTTCTTCCGTCGCTTCTTTTCTATTATAAACATCATAAGGGAGGGCTGCAATTTCTGCCGCCTTCCCTTTTACTGGCCTGATGCTCATAAATGGTCTGATATCCGCCATTTTCATCTCCATTCTGAGAACGTATTCCTTCGAGGAACCGCAAGAGAACTCTGCCGATGCAGTTCCTCTTGCCGGATAAGGGCTTATTTGTGACGTTCTCGGCACAAAGCGGTGTCAAAGATAAGCTGTCAGGCTTATGTTTGGCACCCTTTCCTTCCCGCCCCCCCCCAGAAATATTTACTGTATCTTACGTGCGTTTAATACGCCCTCGGTATGGTTTAATTTCTCAATCACTTCATCTGTCACCGGGCTGTCTACATCTAACAGCGCATAAGCGTAATCGCCTTTGGATTTATTCGCCATTCCGTCAATGTTAATGCCGGCATCTCCCAAAAGCTTTGTGTAGAGGCTTAACATTCCCTTTTCATTGCGGTGGAGAATCCCGATTCTTCCCGCCGTGGTGCAGGCACCCATGTTGCAGTCCGGAAAGTTTACGGAATGGATAATGTTTCCGTTTTCTAAATAGTCGCGGATCTCACGCACCGCCATAATCGCGCAGTTATCCTCAGACTCCGCTGTGGAAGCTCCCAAATGCGGGGTCACGATGCAGCCTTTTGCCCCAACCGTCGTAGGGTTCGGGAAATCGGATACATACCGGAACACTTTTCCCGCTGCCAAAGCATCCACCATCGCTTCTTCGTCCACCAATAAATCTCTCGCAAAGTTTAAGACAATGGCGGTAGGTTTCATCAACTTGATAGCGTCCGTATTAATCATCTTTTTGGTGGAATCTAACAGGGGCACATGGAGGGTGATGTAGTCGCACTCACGGTAGATATCTTCCACGTTGCTGATATGTTTCACGCTCCTTGATAAGTTCCAGGCTGCAGAAACAGAGATATAAGGATCATAGCCATAGACTTCCATGCCCATATGAACCGCCGCATTGGCGACTAATACGCCAATGGCCCCAAGGCCGATAACGCCTAATTTCTTCCCGGCAATCTCCGTTCCGGCAAAGTTCTTCTTCTGCTTTTCCGCTGTCTTTGCGATATTTTCATCATTCTGGTTTTCTAAACACCACTGGATGCCCCCTACGATATCTCTGGAAGCATATAACATTCCGGCAAACACCAGCTCTTTGACGCCGTTGGCGTTTGCCCCCGGCGTGTTGAATACGACGATGCCTTTTTCCGCGCATTTATCCAGCGGGATGTTGTTGACGCCGGCTCCTGCCCTGGCAACTGCCAAAAGTTTTTCCGGCAGCTCCATCTCGTGCATAGCAGCGCTTCTTACCAGCACTGCATCGGCATCTTTGATCTCTTCTACTTTTTTATAATTCTCTGAAAATAAATCCAACCCTATGGAGGCGATGGGATTTAAACAGTGATACTGAAACATTATGCGTTCTCCTCCTCGAATTTCTTCATAAATTCAACCAGTTTCTCTACGCCTTCCTTTGGCATTGCGTTATAAATAGAAGCCCTCATGCCGCCGACGCTGCGATGGCCCTTTAAGTTTACAAACCCTGCCGCAGTGGCTTCTTTGATGAATTTTGCGTCTAATTCGTCGCTTCCGGTGATGAAGGGAACATTCATCAAAGAACGGTCTTTTGGAACTACCGTTCCCTGGAACAGCTTGCTCTGGTCTAAGAAATCATAAAGGATTTTTGCCTTCTCTTCGTTGCGCTCCTTCATCACGGAGAGGCCGCCCATCTTCTTTAACCATTTGAAGACTTTTCCGCAGATATAAATGCCGTAAGCGGGCGGCGTGTTATATAAGGATTCATTGTCCGCATGAATTTTGTATTTTAACATGGTAGGCGTTCCCGGCAGGGTATCCTCTGTAATCAAATCCTCGCGGATAATGACAATCACGACACCGGCGGGTCCAATGTTTTTCTGCACACCGCCAAAAATCACGCCGTATTTGGTCACATCCACCGGCTCAGATAAGAAGCAGGAGGAAACATCCGATACTAACGTGTGCCCTTTGGTATTGGGAAGCTCTTTGAACTTTGTTCCATAAATCGTGTTATTCTCGCAGATATAAACATAATCAACATCTTCCGGGATATCCAAATCAGAACAATCCGGGATGTAGGAAAATGTTTTGTCCTCGGAAGAAGCTAATTTGACTGCCTCCCCATAGATCGCAGCCTCCTGATAAGCTTTCTTTGCCCACTGCCCGGTAACAATGTAACCCGCTTTTTTCTGTTTCATCAGGTTCATCGGTATCATGGCAAACTGCTGGGAAGCCCCGCCCTGTAAAAACAGCACCTTGTAATTGTCGGGAATATTCATCAGATCCCTCAGATCCTGCTCCGCTTCTTTGATGATGGTGTCGTAGACTTTAGAGCGGTGGCTCATTTCCATTACGGACATCCCGCTTCCCTTGTAGTCTAACATCTCCTCCGCAGCCTCTTTTAACACTTCCTCCGGCAATACCGCCGGTCCCGCAGAAAAATTGTACACTCTGCTCATTGTTTCCTCCATTCCGCCGTTATCACGGCCTGTAATTACTTTTTCTCTAAATCCTCTCCCGTGAAAGCCGTACTAATTGCGGCTCCCGGAGCGACCATCGGCCATACTTTGTCATCGCAGTCGATGATGCAGTCAATCAGCACCGGCATCTCCGCCTTTAAGGCTGACTGCAGCGCCCTTTGGAACTCTTCCCTGGTCGTGGCGCGGTAAGCCGTGGCTCCCATCGCCTCCGCTAACTTCACGAAATCTACGCCGTCATTCAACACGGTGGCAGAATATCGTTTCTGATAGAACAAGTCCTGCCACTGGCGGACCATTCCGAGCACATGGTTATTGACCACAATCTCTATCAGGGGGAGTTTTTCCCGCACCGCCGTGGCAATCTCGTTCATATTCATACGAAAACAGCCGTCGCCTGCAATGTTGACAACTTGTTTGTCCATATTCGCAATCTGTGCGCCGATGGCGGCCCCAAGGCCGTACCCCATGGTTCCAAGCCCTCCGGAAGTTAAGTAGGTTCTCGGTTTCGCATATCGATAATACTGCGCCGCCCACATCTGATGCTGCCCCACTTCCGTGACAATGATGGCATTCCCTTTGGTGGCGCGGTACACTTCCTCTATCAGGTAAGGGCCGCTCAATCCCTCTCCGGGATACGTCAGGGGATATTTTTCTTTTAATTCCATCATATGGCAGTTCCAGGCTTCGTGCTTCTGCGGCTGCAGTTTTTCATTCATCCTTCTTAAAATTTCTTTCAAATCGCCAATCACGCAGGCATCTACCTGGATATTCTTGTTAATCTCCGCCGGATCCACATCAAACTGCAGGATTTTTGCGTGGGAGGCAAATTTCTTGGCATTTCCCAAGACGCGGTCGGAAAACCGGACGCCCAATGCAATCAGCAGATCGCATTCACTGACGCCTAAGTTGGAGCTTTTTGTGCCATGCATACCGAGCATTCCCGTATAACGCTCTTTTGTGCCGTCAAACGCCCCCTTCCCCATGAGGGTATCGCAGACCGGCGCGTCCACTTTCTGTACAAACAGCTCCAATTCTTCCGAGGCCTCGGAGATGACAGCGCCGCCTCCTACGAAAATATAAGGCTTCTCCGCTTTTTGTATCAATTCAAGAGCCGTCTCAAGATCCTCTTCCCGAATCGTCTCTGTCACTCTTGCAATCGGCTGCGGCGCTGCAAAAGTATATTCCGCCTCAGCCGCCGTCACATCCTTTGGAATGTCCACTAACACCGGCCCCGGCCTGCCTCTTTTTGCAATCTGGAAAGCCCGGCGGATGGTGTCCGCCAGCTTTGCGACATCCTTGACGATAAAATTATGTTTCGTGATTGGGGTGGTAATGCCCGCGATGTCAATTTCCTGAAAGCTGTCTTTTCCCAGCAGCGGCACATTGACATTGCAGGTAATCGCCACGATTGGCACGGAATCCATGTATGCGGTGGCAATTCCGGTGACTAAATTGGTAGCTCCCGGGCCGGAGGTGGCAAGGCACACCCCCACTTTCCCCGTGCTCCTCGCATAGCCGTCCGCAGCATGGGAAGCTCCCTGTTCATGGGAAGTTAAGACATGGCGTATCTCGTCCCTATGTTTATATAATTCATCATAGACATTTAAAATCGCGCCTCCGGGGTAGCCGAATACGGTATCTACCCCCTGTTCCTTTAAACATTCGATGACAATCTGGGCACCTGTCAGCTTCATGATACCTGATTCCTCACTTTCCTAATAAAGATATCATTTTATATCGAATCCTCTGCCGGAAGCTCTAACGTGGCCCCTCTGTTGCCGGAAGTAACCAAAGACGCATAACGCTTTAAGTAGCCGGACGTTATCTTAGGCTCCTTCGGCTGCCATTTGGCTTTCCTTGCTGCCATTTCCTCCTCGGAAACTGCAACATTTAAGGTCATTTCAGGGATATTGATCTGAATCAAGTCCCCCTCCTGCACAAGGGCGATTGGGCCGCCCACTGCAGCTTCCGGCGATACATGGCCAATGGAAGCTCCGCGGCTTGCCCCTGAGAAACGCCCGTCGGTAATCAGCGCCACGGTGGAGCCTAAGCCCATGCCGGCGATGGCGGAAGTGGGGTTTAACATCTCCCGCATACCAGGCCCGCCTTTCGGCCCCTCATAGCGGATGACCACCACGTCGCCCTCTTTGATTTTGCCTCCTTTGATGGCTGCGATGGCGTCTTCCTCGCATTCAAAGACTCTTGCCGGTCCCTCGTGCACCATCATCTCATCACAGACCGCAGAGCGTTTTACCACGCTGCCGTCCGGCGCTAAATTTCCCTTTAACACGGCAAGACCGCCGGTTTTGCTGTAGGGATTGTCGATGGGGCGGATGACTTCCGGATTTTTATTGACGGCATCTTTGATATTCTCTCCGATGGTCTTTCCGGTAACGGTCATGCATTCCGTATGGAGCAACCCGATATCCGCTAATTCCTTCATCACGGCGTACACGCCGCCCGCCTCGTTTAAATCCTCCATATAAGTCAGGCCTGCCGGCGCAAGGTGGCAAAGGTTCGGCGTCTTTTCACTGATGGGGTTCGCAAACGCAATGTCAAAGTCAAAGCCCACCTCGTGCGCAATCGCCGGAAGATGGAGCATACTGTTCGTGGAACATCCCAGCGCCATATCCACCGTCAGAGCGTTTAAAATCGCTTCCTTGGTCATGATATCCCTCGGCCGGATATCTTTGCGGTACATTTCCATCACTGCCATTCCGGCATGCTTTGCTAACTTGATACGTTCCGAATAAACGGCAGGAATCGTTCCGTTCCCCCGAAGCCCCATGCCTAACGCCTCGGTGAGGCAGTTCATGGAATTTGCGGTGTACATACCGGAGCAGGAACCGCAGGTAGGACATACGTTTTCCTCGTATTCCCGCACCTCTTCCTCGCTCATAGTACCTGCCGCATATGCGCCCACCGCCTCAAACATAGAGGAAAGGCTTTTCTTTTGTCCCTTCACCCTGCCCGCTAACATGGGGCCGCCGGATACAAAGACCGTCGGAACATTGATGCGGGCTGCCGCCATCAAAAGGCCCGGAACATTTTTATCACAGTTTGGCACCATGACTAAAGCATCGAACTGATGCGCTAATGCCATGCACTCTGTGGAATCTGCAATCAAATCTCTGGTCACTAAGGAATATTTCATTCCCATATGCCCCATGGCAATGCCGTCGCAGACTGCAATCGCCGGAAACACCACAGGAACGCCTCCCGCTTCCGCCACGCCAAGCTTTACAGCGTTTACAATCTTATCCAAGTTGATATGCCCCGGCACGATTTCATTGTAAGAACTTACGATGCCGACCATCGGCTTTTGCATCTCTTCTTCCGTAAAGCCTAATGCGTGAAACAGGCTTCTGTGCGGCGCCTGCTGCATTCCTTTTTTTACATTATCACTCTTCATCGTTTTATCCTCTCTTCCCCTCGCCTCGTTCTAAGGCTTCTTCGGAATCTATATACGCTCTGCGATTAAATCTCCCATTTCCGCTGTGCCCACCTGGGTCACGGAAGCGTTCGCCGCCCCTGTCCCCAAGTCTCCCCTGGGCATAATGTCGATGGTGCGGTATCCCTCTTTCAACACTTGTTTTACCGCCGCTTCAATGGCGTCCGCCTCTTTATCCAAGTCAAAACTGAATCTCAGCATCATGGCGGCGCTTAAAATCGTGGCAATGGGGTTCGCAACTCCAAGCCCTGCGATATCCGGCGCGGAACCGCCGCTGGGCTCGTAAAGCCCGAATTTTGTATCGTTTAAGCTGGCGCTGGAGAGCATTCCAATCGATCCCGTCACCATGCTTGCCTCATCCGATAAAATATCCCCAAACATATTCTCCGTCAAAATAACGTCAAACTGCCCCGGATCCTTCACTAACTGCATGGCGCAGTTATCCACTAACATATGCTCGCAGGAAACTTCCGGGTAATCCGCCGCAACCTCCTCCACGACTTTTCTCCAAAGTCTCGAAGAATCCAGCACATTCGCTTTATCCACGCTGGTGACTTTCTTTCTCCGCTTCTTTGCAATGTCGAATGCGCGCTTTGCGATTCTGCGGATTTCATTCTCATTGTATACCAGGGTATCCACCGCAGTCATCACGCCGTCCACCATCTCGGTTTTCCGCTCCCCGAAATAAAGGCCGCCGGTGAGTTCCCGCATGATCATCATATCAAAGCCGTCCCCGATGATATCCTCCCGCAGAGGGCACGCTTCTTTTAACTCTTCATACAGATAAGCAGGCCTTAAGTTTGCAAACAGGTTTAACTCTTTGCGCAGTTTCAAAAGCCCCGCCTCCGGCCTTAACTCCGGCGCCAGTTTGTACCAGGGGGATGTGGCGGTATTGCCGCCGATGGATCCCATAAGCACTGCATCGGACGCTTTTGCCGCCGCAATGGCTTCTTCCGTTAACGGTACGCCGACGGCGTCAATGGAGCATCCTCCCATTAAAATCTCTGTATAATGAAACCTGTGCTGATACTTCTCCCCGATCTTATCCAGCACCTTTTTTGCCTCTGCCACAATCTCAGGGCCTATGCCGTCTCCTGAAATCACGCCAATCCTATATTCCATGGTTTTTCCCTCTTTTCCTCACCCGAATCACAGGCAATATGTATAAAATCTATAATAATGTATCGGGAGAAACATTGCAACCTTTGATTCTATTTTTCTTTTTTATATTTTTCATAAAAACAGATTATGGTATCCTGATTTACCATTCCTTTACTATATAGAAAAAAGGATGGGAACTGTATTTCCCACCCCTTCCGTTTGTGCTTTCATCCGCCTTTTCTCTGGCTTATTGCTTCCACCAATGGCACTGCCCTTCTCTATGATGCCAAAAACCATCTCCACAGGGAATCCCCAATGGGAATGACATACACGATCACCAAAAATCCTGCAAAGACTGCTGCAAACACGAAAACTGCCGCATAGGAAATGATGTGATAACATTTCCCCAACACGTTCTTTACAGCCTTCACTTTTGCCAGCGCAATCCATACTGCCAACAATACCAATGCCAGCAGGGTAACGGCCGCCCCCTTGGAAAATCCCCGGGGTGTATAGGAAAGCAGAATTTCATTTTCTCCCGGTTTCAGCTGAATCAACATCAGGTTGCCATAGAGGGTGGCAATCCCCTCTTCCTTGCCGTTGATGCTTAAGTGCCACCCGCCGTCGGCATTGATGGGCAGCAGAAGAAATTCCTCCTGCTGTGCCGTAGCGCTCAATCTGCAGGAATGTTTCCCAAGCTCATAGGAGATTTCCTCTCCTCTGCTGCGCTGCAGTTGCACACTGTCTGTAAACGCCTCTAAATCGAAAAGGGCAAACTGAATCTCTTTTGGAATGCCGGTACCATAACAGGTCTGGCGTATTTCCACTTCCACTTCCTCCCCGGCAAAACAGCCCAGATTCAAAATCCCGTTATTATAATCGGATAAGTATCTCGTCCCCTGCAAATCCGTATAGCCCGGAACCGGAAGCTTTTTTCCATTGACCAAAATCTCCGCCCCGGAGAGTTCTTTTGAATAAAAATACAAAATCCTCTTTTCCTCCACCGGAATATGGTAGGTCAGCCTCTCGCTCGCTTTCTCATCCGCAAAAGTCTCGGTCCAGGCGTCAAAAAAGGCTTCCCCAAACAACGCCACGGAAAGGCGATTCTGGTTTTCAAATACATTGTTGGAAATCGTCTGGTCTAACTGGCGGTACGCTTCCAAATCCAGCCGCAGTCCCGGCCCATAGACATAAGGATTGGTCAGAAGATTAAAATGTTCCGTCTCTTTGTACGTGCCATACACGCTCTCCTCCACGCCCTCCGCTAACTGCGTCTCTTTCCGGTGGACCGTATAACAATACCCTAACAGGGCGTCCGAAAACAGGGTGCCCCCGGTGTCGCTGATTCGGGTCCAAATCTGGGAATAGCCCAACCCTCTTGACAGGGCAATCTGCTCCTTCGTCATTAAGTGCAGGTAATTCGAGTAGGAGGAGACGTCCGCAATCAGCGGATAATTGCTGTCCAAAGAGGCGTCCGCAATTTTTACCTTGTGGAAGACATCGCTCTCCCCTGCCAAAGCCTCCCCCACTTCCTCCGCGTCCCGGACAAAATCTATGGTCCCTCCGTGCGGATTGACCGTCAGAAGCGCCGCGCCCAATCCCAGCGTAATCGCCCCCCAGAGGGCGGCCGCGATTCCGGAGGCGATTCCGTTCCTCTGAGTCTGCCCTCTTTGTGTGTAACGCTCAAAAGCCATGGCAAGAACGGCAAAAATCATCATGTAACCGTGGCGCATGGGAAAACACATATACGTTCCCCTGTGCCACATCAGATTCACCGCCTCAAATACCACCGGCAGTACCATCAAAAGAACCAGATAACTCTGCCAGAGGCAGCTTCGTTTTTTTCTCGTGGTGAACACCAGATACAGCAAAGGGATAAGGACGCCAAGGAGCATATACCATTTCGCCTGGGGATCCATTCCGGACTGTCGCAGCAGCCAGAAATAGCCGTTTTCCCCGGTATACTCTTCCCCGGACAGCCGAGAGGAGGTTAAGATTGCCACTGCCGCCGGCAAAAAAAAGACAGCGGATAATCCTAAGGATAACAGTGAGGTGACGCCGAATTTTAAAATCCCCTCCTGATTGACTGCCCCCTCCTCCCGCAGCAGGAAAAAATAGCCTCCGGCAAATAAGATCAGAAAAAAGCAGGTCATATAAGCCTGGGGAATATTGATGACAAAAATCAGCGTCAGGCAAAGGAGGTATCCAAACGTATGTTTTCCCGGTTGAAACCCCCGCTCCTTCCTTGCCATTCCGACGAGGTTATAAATCAGCAGAGGAAAGACCGCCGCCGCATCCGGCCATCCCATTCCATAATATTGGAACGTATAGCCGCTTAAGGCGTAAGCCGTACTGCCCGCCACAATCCAAAGACGTCCGTTTTTAAGAAAGCCAGAAGACGCCCTTTCTTTCTGTTGGCTCTGCAGAAAAAAACACATGGAAAGCCCCATCGCCACCAATTTGACGCATATAAAAAAGGTCATAAAGGGCTGTATCTGGTTGCGCCCCACTAACAAGAGCAGAAGATTAAAAGGGCTGATTAAAGAAAACTGTGACGCCGCCCCGGCAAAGTTGTTTCCCCCCGTCACCTTCCAGTCAAAAAACAGGCTGCCCTTTCCATGTAAAAAGTCCCATACATGGTAATATGCGGGAACCCACTGGCTGCCAAAATCCACTGTATCTATGGTGCTGCTGCCAAAGGGAACGATCCCCTTTCCTGCGCACAGCAAAAAAAACAAGGCGCAAACCAAAGCCGCGACTGCCAGATATGTTTTTCCCGGAGTTTCTTTTTCCTTTTGATGTCCCATAAACGTTCTCTCCATCCGATATGCCAAAAAACCTGTTATGTGGATTTCCCGCCATAACAGGTTTTTTATTCATGTTACTATTTTTCTGCCTCTTCCGGTTTCTCTACGGCAGAAATCGCCGCTTTCTGCATCGGAATACGGCAGTTTTTGTTGCTTCCAAATTCTACGATGACGGTGTCATCATCAATATCAATGACTGTTCCGTAAAATCCACTGGTCGTCAAAATAGTATCCCCCACTGCCAACTCAGACAGCATGGAATTTTTTTTCTGCTGTTCTTTCTTCTGTGGACGGATCATGAAAAAATACATGAACGCAAATAACACTACTAACCAGATAAGCATTCCGCCCCATCCTGCGGCGGCTGCGCCTGCTGCATTCCCTGCTGCCGTTGCGGCATCTGCTAATATCGCTGACATTTTTTTATCCTCCTAATCGGCTATTCATCTTCCGTCTGCATCTTGCCATTCCTTCTGCATTCGGACACTGAATCATATTGTACACAAAACGGGCTGTTTCGGCAAGCATTTTTTACCTTCCCTTTTCCCGCTCTATCTGTTTCATGGCATAAAGCTTTTCTTCTTTATAAGAATGGAAGTTTCCCGCATCTAGGGCTTCCCGGATTTCCTCCATCATGGTGTTGTAGAAATAGAGATTGTGCAGCACGCAAAGGCGCATTCCAAGCATCTCCTTCGCCTTAAGCAAATGGCGCACATACGCCCTGCTGTAGCGTCGGCAGGCAGGGCATCCGCAGCCCTCCTCGATCGGACTCATATCCTTTTCATACTTCTGGTTAAACAGATTGATTTTCCCCTGGTTGGTATAGACATGGCCGTGACGCCCGTTTCTGCTTGGATATACGCAGTCAAAGAAATCCACGCCGCGCTCCACCGCCTCTAAAATATTGGCAGGCGTTCCGACGCCCATCAGGTATGTGGGCTTCTCCAGCGGGAGGTGCGGCACCGTCTCATCTAAAATATGGTACATTTCTTCATGGCTCTCGCCCACCGCAAGGCCGCCCACCGCATATCCGTCCAACTCCATTTCTGCGATTCGTTTCGCGTGTTCAATACGGATATCGGGGTAAACCGCCCCCTGATTGATTCCAAACAGCATCTGGCGGTTATTCACCGTATCCTCCAGATCATTCAGCCTCTCCAGCTCTTTCTTGCACCGCTCCAGCCAGCGGGTCGTCCGCGCCACGGAAGGCTCCACATAGCTTCGCTCCGCCAACGCTGGAGGGCATTCATCAAATGCCATGGCAATGGTAGAGCCTAAATTTGACTGGATTTGCATACTCTCCTCCGGCCCCATGAAAATCTTGGCCCCGTCAATGTGGGAATGGAAGTAAACCCCCTCCTCCTTTATTTTCCGCAGTCCTGCCAAAGAAAATACCTGAAATCCGCCGGAATCCGTCAAAATCGGGCGGTTCCAGGACATAAATTTATGAAGTCCCCCCACCTCTTTAATCAGCTTATCCCCCGGCCTAACGTGGAGATGATAGGTGTTGGACAATTCCACCTGACACTTGATTTCCTCTAAATCCTCTGTGGAAACGGCTCCCTTAATTGCCGCCACTGTCCCCACATTCATAAATACCGGCGTCTGGATATCGCCGTGAACGGTATGCAAGACGCTCCGTTTCGCTCTTCCTTCCTGCTTCAATAACTCGTACATAACGTTCCTCTTTCCTACAAATTTGTCAATCTGTCTAATATCGTAAAATATTCTTCAAAGGTCTTCTTACAGCAATCCGGATCCTTGATGACGATTCCCTCGGTCCGCAGCCCCAACAGGGAAAACGCCATGGCTACCCGGTGATCCTCATAGGTTTCAATGGCGGCCGCCCTCGGCTGCCCCGGAAAAATGGTAATGGCAGACTGCTCTTCCGCACAGCAGATCCCCGTCCTGCCAAGTTCCTCCGCCATGGCATGGAGGCGGTCTGATTCCTGCAAGCGGATATGGCCGATGCCCGTGATCCTGACCTTAGAATTTGCGTAGGGGGCGATTGCAGCTAAGGTGAGCG